>NZ_CBABQS010000078.1:0-20985 GCF_964672035.1 Arcicella sp. | reverse complement strand
TCTTCCCATCTCGAACAGAGAAGTTAAGCCTACTGCCGTTGATGATACTGCAATCACATGCGGGAAAGTAAATAAACCCCAAATACCATTAATCAAAATCCCTTTAACTTTATTGTTGAAGGGATTTCTGCGTTAACACCTATTTGTTTTCTTCTAAAAATTCTTATCTTGCATTAATAAATACCTTTACAGTCTTTTTTTGCCATTTTATGGATTTTATTACGCCTTTTATTAAAAATTAAAAATTACTTTTACATTTTTAATCTACTCAACGGAGGTAATTCTATGTTCAAACTATTGATTATTTTAATTTTTTTTTTCTGTTTTTTAAGCTCAACAGTATATTCTCAAAGAAAATTCAAGCAAGAAAATCGAGAAGATGGTATATCATTTACTCCAGCAATTGGAGTAGGAAGTGTGGTTGGTGAATTGGGAGATATTTTCTCTTTTAGAGGTGTATATGGGTTAAATATTGATAAAGGAGTCTCTGAGAAAGTCAATTTGGGCATTGGAATAATTGGAGGGAATTTATATGGTTTAGAAAAGGAGCCTTATTATTCGGAATTCAAAAATGATTTTTTCCAAATTCAAACTTTAGGTATTTTAAATCTTTCACGATATTTTATTACTTCTTATAATAAAAATGTTTTTGAATTGAAGTTATATGGAGGATTTAGTATGATTTGGTTTCATACAGATGTTTATGATTTAAAAACGGGAAAATTTTTAAGAGGTACCTCTGAAAATGCTTCAAAACATACTACTTTATTTCAGCAAACTGGATCAGGAATTGGAGAAGCTGGAATTTATTATACTCGTGAGTTAGTTATTCCTTTTGGATTTAAAGTTGATTATAAATTAAATGACGATTTTGCCATAAATTTTGATATGGGATATAATTGGGTTAATAATGATAAATTAGATGGAACGACACCCTACAATTTAATACAGCCAAGTATTATTGCAGGTGTTAATTCTTATAGTAATACGTTAAATGATGGTTGGATTAATATATCAATGGGGCTAAAATACACTTTCTCCTTTAAAAGGAGTTTTATTCCCAGAGGTGTTTAGAAAACATAAAAGAGGCTTCAATTCTAAAATTGAAGCCTCTTTTATGTTTTCTGTTTTTTAAAATTAGTCTCTACGAGCATAACGTTTACCCTTTGCAGTTCTAATTTGTCTCATTCTTTCTTCTAATTCAGCAATAACACGAGTAGAGTTTTCTTTACTTGCTTCGTAAGTTTCATTTAATGATTTATATGATGACTGGAGTTTATTATAATCATCTAATAAACGATTATATTTTATACTTAAAGACTCAAAAGTCTCTTTGCTATCTTCTTGGCATTTAACGTAATCCTCACTTTTTTTCTTGAATTGGCTTTCTAAACTAAAACGAAAGCTACTTAATTCTGCATTTTCTTGGCGTTCTTTCAGCACTTGGGTTTCTAAACGACGAACTTGATCCTGAATTTCGGTTACTTTTTTAGTGTCTGTGCAACCCGTCAATGTCATTGAAACAGCCGATGCGATGATTAATAAACTTTTTTTCATGGGATTTGTGGGTTGATAGTAACTTGAGAAAATCAAGAATGATGTCAAAAGCTGCTATTTTTTTAAAAGTACAATCATTAGGGGCGGAAAATGATACTGAAATTCAATAAGGATTAACTGAGTGACAAATTTACTTATATTTTTCATTTTGTAAAAGAATACTAAACTTTTTTCTCAAAAACGTTGATTGAAGAGATTTCTTACTTAATTTTGCCTTAAATCTATATATTTGATAGACTAATAAAAAAGTTGAAACGTATTTTGTAAAATTACTGTTTCTATTTGATAATAAAGCCAAGGTTAATATTACTTTATATTAACTTAAATTATAAGAAAAAGCCATGCAAAGTTTTAGAACTGAACTTGAAAATCCACTTGTAGAGAAAGACATTGTTGATTTAGCTCGTAAAATAGAGATGTTTCGTGAAGGAAAAATTCATGAAGAGAAATTCCGTAGTCTTCGTTTGGCTCGTGGTGTTTATGGACAGCGTCAGCAAGGGGTACAGATGGTTCGAATCAAATTGCCTTATGGGAAAATGACGTTCAAGCAATGGAAGAAAATGGCAGATATTTCGGATGAATATTCTACTGGAAATCTTCATTTAACCACTCGCCAAGACATTCAGATTCACTTTGTTTCTTTGGACAGAACGCCTGAATTATGGGCTAAATTGGAAGAAGATGATATTACGCTTCGTGAGGCTTGTGGCAATACTGTGCGTAATGTAACTGCTTCTCCTTCAACAGGAATTGATCCAAATGAATTATTCGATATTGCCCCTTATGCGGATGCAACTTTTAGATATTTCTTGAGAAATCCTATTTGTCAAGAAATGGGCAGAAAGTTTAAAATAGCGTTTTCTAATACAGAAGAAGATACTGCTTTGACTTACATGCACGATATGGGTTTTATTCCAAAGATTCAAGATGGTAAACGTGGTTTTAAGGTTGTTGTTGGTGGTGGATTAGGAGCTCAACCTTTATTGGCTCAAGTTGGATATGAGTTTTTAGCAGAAGATCAAATTATTCCTTATTTAGAAGCTACTTTACGGGTTTTTGACCGTCATGGAGAACGTAATTCTCGTCACAAAGCACGGATTAAATTTTTGATTCAGAAAATTGGTTTTGAAGCACTTACCAAGTTGATTGAAGACGAAAGAAAGGCTTTGAAAAACCAATCAGTTCAGATTGATACGAAGCAAGGCAAATGGTCGGTTTCTGAAGATGAAATGCCTTCTAAAAAAGATGAAAATATTGTAGAATCAACGTCTGCATTTGAATTGTGGAAAGCTACTAATACATTTGAACAGAAACAACAGGGTTTTTACGGAGTTTATCTAAGAATTTTGAATGGAAATATTCATTCAACAACTTCACGTTCTTTGATTGAACAATTAGAAGGATATATTGGTGACGATGTACGAGTTACGATTAACCAAGGTTTGATGTTGAAATTTGTTCCTGAAACTAATTTGCAATACGTTTATTCGGTTTTGGCAGCTCACGATTTGGCAGCGGCTGGAGCAAATTCGATGGCGAATATTACGGCTTGTCCGGGAACGGATACTTGTAATTTAGCTATTTCTGATAGTACTAATATCACTTCAAAATTAGAATCTGTTATTACCGAAGATTTCCCAGAATTAATCCACAACAATGAAATTAAAATTAAGATTTCAGGTTGCATGAATTCATGTGGACAACATGGAATGGCAAATATTGGGTTTCATGGTTCATCTTTGAAAGCAGCGAATAAACGTGTTTTACCCGCTCTACAAGTACTTTTAGGCGGTGGAACGGTTGGTAATGGCGTTGGTCGTGTGGCTGATAAAGTAATTAAAGTCCCTTCAAAAAGAGGTCCTCAAGTATTAAGAGTCGTGTTGAATAATTATGAAGAAAATGCTTTAGAAGGTGAATACTTCAATGATTATTATGACCGTCAAGGAGAGAAGTATTTTTATACTTTATTGAAACCTGTGGCAGATTTGACTACTTTGAAAGATGATGATTTTATTGATTGGGGTGGAACAGAGCAGTTTCAGACTGAAATCGGTGTGGGAGAATGTGCGAGTGTAATTATTGACTTAGTGGCTACTTTATTGATGGAATCGGAAGAGAAATTTGATTGGACAAAAGCTGCTTATGAAGAAAATCGTTATGCTGATGCCATTTATCATGCCTACAGTGTGTTTGTGAGTGCTGCAAAAGCTTTACTTTTAGATAAATCTGTAAGTGCTTCAACTCAAAGTGGTGTGATTGATAAATTTCAAGAAAATTTTGTAGTAACAGGTGAAATTGTTTTAGGAGATACAACTTTTCAAGAATTAGTATTACAGATTAATAAAAATGAGCCTTCACAAGCTTTTGCAAAATCTTATATCGCTGATGCTCAGGCATTTTTAGCTTTGGCAAAGGTTTACCGTGAAGAGTTGATTGCCGCATAATTACTTAAAATGAATAATTTAGAATATTTCAATACTTTAGACCCAAGACCTAAACTGACTGTTGTTGGTGCTGGCCCTGGTGATCCTGATTTGATTACAGTTAAGGCAATCAAAGCATTAAAAAGTGCCGATGTGGTACTTTATGATGCTTTGATTGCTGATGAATTGTTAGATTATTGTCAATTATCGTGTGAAAAAATATACGTCGGAAAACGCCCAGGCGAAAGCCATTCACAAGACGCTATCAATTTTATGATTGTGGAGAAAGCATATATGTATGGACACGTAGTACGCTTGAAAGGAGGCGATCCATTTATTTTTGGGCGTGGAATGGAAGAGATTGAATATGCGAAAAACTTTGGCTTAGTAACAGCTTATATTCCTGGAATATCATCATCGGTTGCAGCGGCGGGCTACGCAGGTATCCCACTAACAACCAGAGGAGTAAGCGAGAGTTTTTGGGTAATTACAGGTACAAAAACGGACGGTTCTCTTTCTGAAGATTTAATAGGGGCTTTACAGACGACTGCTACTATTGTTATTTTGATGGGCATGAGTAAATTATCTCAGATTTCACAAATTTGTGTTTCATTAGGAAAGCAAGATTTGCCCGTAGCGATTATTCAAAATGGAACAACAGAGAATCAAAAAGTAGGAGTGGGGCTTGCGAAAGACTTGTCAATTATAGCACGGGAACACAATTTATCTAATCCTGCGGTAATTATTTTAGGGGAAGTTGTGAAATATGCTTCTTTGAAAAAGATTAATAGTAAATTAGAAGCTTATTAGTAGGTGTAATAAAATTTAGAAACTATTTTATTTGAATACTCCCATTGGGTCAGAATGTTTTGCAATAAGTTCTTGCACATAATTTGTATCGACGAAAGAAATATCCAACATTCTACATTTGTGCAAATATTCCCAGGCTTCCTCGTAGTGTTCTAATTGGTATTCAGCAATAGAATATTTTAGCCATCCATTGGCATTTGTACCATCAATTTGAAGAGATTTTTCTAATAATCGTAACGCATCGTCAATATCATCACAATTCTTCTTTTCTTTATAACAAGCTAATTGAACGGTTGCAATATCAATCATTAAGATAGAATTTTCTGGAGATAATTCTAAACCTCTGCGAAGCAATTTTGTGGATTCTTCATATTTCCCTTTTTGGTAACTTACAGATCCTAAGCCCCAATAAGCATCAAAATTGTCTTGATTTAGCAGAAAACAAAGGTTAAAACGATAAGTAGCAGTATCCAAAAGACCCTCATTTAAGTACTCCCAACCTCTATCAGCGAAAAATTTACTGGCATCAATACGGTCTTTAAAATTCTTATCACATTGAATTAAAAATTCAGCTGAATTAATCATTTGTTCTTCTGCTTTCTTCTTACTACCAAATAGCGGTATATAGATAATGTCTTGATTATCAACATTTAAGCTTTCTTTTTTAGATACTTCTCTATTGCTGGCCAATGGAAGTAAAGGCGTTTGAGCAAGTGAAATGAAACTTGAAGAAACAATAAAAATATAAATCAGCGTTTTCATGTACAATAAATCAGAATTTGGGAAAATCAAGCGTTCAGAAAGTGTGAATATTATAATGTATTTTTAAAATTATATAATACACCAGATATTAAAAAAACAAGAAATTTTTAAATCATTAAAATACGAATTTTGAAAATAATAATAAGGTAAAATCTTACTACATTACGTACAGTTCTAACGCCAAAGCTATGTTAAATATTGTTTGGCGTGCATTTAGGGTATAAAGTGACCATAATTTTTCAAATTTTAATCTGTCATTTATATTGAAATTTTATTTTTAAAAAGGGAATTTAAACCTATTTACTATAATTTTTCAAATTTTAATACGTCATTTATACTGACATAATATCTATTAAAATCTAATTGAAATTTATCGTAAGGTGTTGAATTTTAAATAATTATCTATTAAGTTTACTTTTCTAATTTAAGGATTATTTTAACATTCCCGTAAAATTATGATAAATACTGTCGATGCCTCTGTAAAAATCAAACAAAATGTGTTTTTATTAACCTTTTTGAATTCATTGTATTATACATTCCCAATTGGAATGTTTTTGACTGCTTGTAATTTTTTATTTGAATCGGTAAGAAATTATTACTTCGATTGGATGATTGTGGTGTTGCCAACTGTTGCGGTTTGTATGATTGGGAATTTTTATGAGATGTTTGTGGTATATCAGCAAAGTGGTTTATTCGAGAAAAGCGAGAGTACTTTTACTACTACACAAGTTAGCTATTCAATTTCAAATGCTAACTTAGCAACGAGTTAGATGTAAAATAATTTCATAAAAAGGGTTGTTTTGAATATTCAAGACAACCCTTTTTTATGCCTCATAAATTTTTAAATTATCTTTAAAATCAGTGCTGCTACAATTGCTCCTGCAATGGGACCTGCCACTGGAATCCATGAATATGACCAATCTGATGAACCTTTACCTGAAATTGGTAGAATCGCATGAGCGATTCTGGGACCTAAATCTCGGGCAGGATTAATAGCATAACCCGTTGACCCACCCAAAGATAAGCCAACTGCCCAAACTAAAATTCCCACAATGAATGGGCCAAGACCCGTTGTGATTGAACTAAATGAACCCAAAGCAATTATTGCTAAGCAGGTAGCCAAAAACTCAGCCATAAAATTGGCAAAGGGGTTTCTGATGGCGGGTGCAGTGCAATAGCA
Source organism: Arcicella sp. (assembly GCF_964672035.1). Lineage (NCBI taxonomy): Bacteria > Pseudomonadati > Bacteroidota > Cytophagia > Cytophagales > Flectobacillaceae > Arcicella > Arcicella sp. The sequence goes on along the minus strand of NZ_CBABQS010000078.1, from coordinate 14,253 downwards.
AGCCAATTTGAGCCCTTTATCTTCGGTAATTGCCCAATGGGGAAAATATTGAAGCCATACTAAGGTTGAACCTAATATTGCTCCTAAAATTTGAGCTAAAATAAACTCTCCAGCATTGCTCCAATTGCCCGATTTTACGGCTTCTGCTATGGTAACGGCAGGATTTAGATGTGCTGCGGGACTTCCGAATTTTGTGGAAATATAAATGCCAATTGTCACCGCAAAAGCCCAGCCAGTCGTAATTACTATCCAACCGCTTCCTTCTCCTTTTGAGCCCTTCAGTAATACATTTGATACAACGCCATTGCCGAGATAAATTAAAACAGCAGTACCGACAAATTCGCCGAGAAATGTTGATGTCATGTTTTTAAGTGGTATAATTGATTTTTAGACAGAAATAATTGCACAAATTAAAGCAAAAGATTGTTAAATAACTATATTTTTAAGTGGGCAGTTTTAAAGTTTGCAGCAGGCAATTGTTGTTAATACGTAAGAATTAATGTGATTGGTAGTAAGGCAATCGGTAGAATTTACTGAAACGCTTATTCCATTGTTTTATTAGAACAGAAATAACCGTATTTTTGAATAGAGAAAGAAAATTCTAAATTAAGATTATGCGAGAAGATTATTTGAAAGGTGATACAGAAAGCCTTTCTAATGTTGAAAAAGAAATTGAACGTGCCTTACGACCCCTATCGTTTCAAGATTTTGCGGGACAGGATAAAATATTAGAGAATTTAAAAATCTTCGTAACGGCGGCTCGTCAACGGGAAGAAGCCCTTGACCATGTGCTTTTACATGGTCCCCCTGGTTTGGGGAAAACTACGCTTTCAAATATCGTAGCGAATGAATTAAAAGCAAATATCAAAATTACATCGGGACCAGTTTTGGATAAACCTTCTGATTTAGCGGGACTTTTGACCAATCTTCAACCTTATGATGTGTTGTTTATTGATGAAATTCACCGACTGAATCCAATTGTTGAGGAATATTTATACTCGGCAATGGAGGATTACAAGATTGATATTCTCTTGGATTCGGGCCCCAATGCAAGAAGCGTGCAGATTTCTTTAAACCCTTTTACGCTCATTGGAGCAACCACACGGGCGGGAATGCTTACGTCTCCACTACGGGCAAGGTTTGGAATTAATTGCCGTTTGGAATATTATGATGCTAAATTGTTGACTTCTATTGTAAAACGTTCTTGTGAAATTTTAAAAACACCAATTAATGATGATGCAGCTTACGAAATTGCAAGAAGAAGTCGTGGAACGCCCCGTATTGCTAATAATCTTTTGAGAAGAACTCGTGATTTTGCCCAAGTGAAAGGCGATGGAAGAATTACTGTAGAAATTGCCGAAATGGCTCTTCTGGCATTGGACGTAGATAAAAATGGCTTAGATGAAATGGATATTCGTATTTTAACGACCATCGTTGAAAAATTTAAAGGTGGTCCTGTTGGATTATCCACCATTGCAACTGCTTGTGGTGAAGAAGCAGAAACCATTGAAGAAGTTTATGAACCTTTTTTAATTCAAGAAGGATTCTTGAAACGTACTTCTCGTGGTCGTGAGGCAACCGAAAGAGCATACATACATTTAGGAATTGTGCCTAAATATCGGGCGGAACAATTATTCTAAGCAAAAAGCCAAGTCTTAAAATGTAGACTTGGCTTTTTTATATAACTCAAATAAATGTCTCTATCATTTTCATGATGGCGTATAGCCCAATTGAATCGACTTCCGAAAAGTCGTTTATTTTATCAGAATCTACATCAAGTACCAAAAATACTTCTCCATTCTTATCCAGAGCTGGCAGAACAATTTCAGATTTTGAAGCTGATGAACAAGCAATATGATCTGGAAAAGCTTCTACATCTGGCACAATAATAACTTCTTTCGTCATATAGCAATGTCCACAAACACCACGATTGAAATTAATACGAGTACAAGCAATTGGTCCTTGAAATGGTCCTAAAACCAATTGGTTTTCTTTCTTCAAATAAAAACCTACCCAAAAGAAATTAAAGGCTTCTTTGAGAGCGGCGGAAATGTTGGCAAGATTAGCCGTTAAATCGCTTTCTCCTTCCGTAAGTGCTTGAATTTGAGGAATTAAGCTATCGTAAATATCCTTACGATTACTGGTTTGGGGGATTAATAAACTCTCTGCCATGGATTTTTAAACGGTTGCAGTTTGGAAATATCTTTTCATCCAAGAATCCGATGCTTTTACGTGCCAATTATTATTAAATTCTTGGATATTGGGTACTAAATTATTGAAGATTAAAGTATCAGGCGTTAAAATTTCTTCAGAAACTAATGATTTTATTTTGCCTATTTCAGCCGTTTGCAATTCATTATTTTGAAGAAATGTAACAGAACGGTCAAAGAAATCAAGAATCATTTCAGCACCTAAATCTTTTAACCAACGAGTAGAAGCGTCAATAGAACATCCAGAAGCCTGATTTTGCATTTCGTCCACTGCCACTATTACAAAACGATTATGCAAAACTTGAACCGAACCTGCTAAAGAAGCGCCATGAGCAGCCCAGTTATTTATTTGATTTTCAAGAACTTGTTGGATTGTTTGTACCTCCGAATCGGTCAGGTTTTTATTGGCTTGATACACCCATACACGGGCATAGTCAGGCATTTTATGGAAGGGAATTAACATGAATTTTGCTGTTTATAATTTTGCTAAGGTATAGATTGAACGAGAAAAATGCCTTGATAGTTTCAAAAGAGGGTTTTGAAACTATTAAGGCATTTTAAAAAATATCTACAAAACAAACCCAACCCCAGCCGTTGAATTAGTTTGGTCATCTATCAAAATAAATGCTCCATTGGCAGGATTTTCAGCATATTTATCGGCGAAAATTGGCTTCGCAGTTTTAAGTGTAATTTCACCAATTTCATTCAATTTTAATTCGGAAACGGCATCTACAATCGTGTCTTGATTTACAACATCAATCTTTGAGTTTAAAGCTATAATTTTTGCTTTGGAGTCATTTATACCGTGTTGAAGAATATACGTTTTTCCAGCAACTAATGGTTGAGAATCCATCCAGCAAATTCTGGCGGTAATTTCTTTCAATTGGTTTGGTTGATTGTGTGCTTTCACCAACATATTTCCACGAGAAACATCCACGTCAGTTGCTAAGGTAATTACTACCGATTCTTTTGCTCCTGCGGTTTGCAATTGCGTTCCAAATTTCTCTATGGTCGCAATTTTAGAAGTTTGTCCCGTTGGTAAAACGGTTATTTCTTCGCCAACTGAGAATGAACCCGAAGCAATTTTTCCTGCATAACCTCTATAATCGTGAAATTCTTCCGTTTTAGGTCTAACCACAAACTGAACTGGGAAACGAGCAGGCTTTTTGATTTCGTCAAAAGAAGTCGATTCTAATTCAGCCAATAAAGGTAAACCAGCGTACCAAGGCATTTCAGTTGCTTGAATCGAAATATTTTGTCCGTATAAAGACGACATTGGAATAAAGGTAACTTCTTGTCCTTCAAAAGAAACTTTATTGGCAATGGCTTGAATGTCAGCTTTGATTGCGTTGAATTTTTCTTCCGAATATCCCACCAAATCCATCTTATTTACACACACAATTACTTTCGGAATGCGTAACATCGAGGCGATGAAAAAGTGACGGAAAGTTTGTTCCAAAACACCATTACGAGCATCAATCAAAATCATGGAAACCTTGGTATTCGATGCTCCCGTAACCATGTTACGAGTATATTCAAAGTGACCTGGGGTATCCGCAATGATGTATTTGCGTTGTGGCGTTGAGAAATAAATATTGGCTACGTCAATCGTGATACCTTGTTCACGTTCGGCGATAAGTCCGTCAGTTAATAAAGAGAGATCAAGGAAATCTAAGCCTTTACGTTTTGAAGCCATTTCTAATGCTTCAATTTTATCTTTAGTGATTGACTTTGTTTCGTATAAAAGTCGTCCGATTAATGTGCTTTTGCCATCATCTACCGAACCAGCGGTTGCAATTCTTAAAATATCCATCTTTTGAAATTATGAATTATGAGTTATGAATTAGTCTATTTAAAATAATTCATAACTCATAATTTCTAAAAATATCCTTGTTGTTTACGTTTTTCCATAGCAGCTTCCGAGCGTTTATCGTCGATTCTGGCACCACGTTCTGAGATTTCGGCAGCAAGAATTTCACCGATAATATCATCTAATTCAACTGCTTCTGAAGCTACAGCAGCCGTACAAGTCATATCGCCAACGGTACGGAAACGGACAGTTGCTTCGAAAGGAATTTCGTCTGCATCTTTGTTAAGGTGTTCAGAATCAGCCCATAACATTCCGTCACGCTCAATTACTTGGCGTTGGTGAGAATAATAAATTGACGGAATTGCCATTTCTTCTTCTTTAATATAATTCCAAACGTCCAATTCTGTCCAGTTTGAAATCGGGAAAACTCGTACGTTTTCGCCAATCGCAATGCGTCCGTTCAACATATCGAACAATTCTGGACGTTGACGTTTTGAATCCCACTGACCGAAGTCATCACGAACTGAGAATATACGTTCTTTGGCACGAGCTTTTTCTTCGTCACGTCTTGCACCACCGATACACGCATCAAATTTGAATTCTTCGATAGCATCCAAGAGCGTTACGGTTTGTAAGACATTTCTTGACGCATATTTGCCCGTTTCTTCTTTTACTTTTCCTTGATTGATAGAATCTTGTACATATCTCACAATCAGTTCTGCACCCGTTTCTTGAACAAGCCAATCACGAAATGCCACGGTTTCTGGGAAGTTATGTCCTGTGTCCACGTGAATCAAAGGAAAAGGAATTTTACCGGGATAAAACGCCTTTTGAGCTAAACGAACAAGGGTGATTGAGTCTTTTCCGCCCGAAAACATTAGAGCGGGTTTTTCAAATTGAGCCGCTACTTCACGCAGAATGTAAATGGCTTCATCTTCAAGTTCACGAGGGAAAAATCCGTGCTTTGGAATATCAGAATTCATATTTTGTTTCGATGTTCGATGTTTGTTTTTCGATTTGAAGTCCAAATTTGAAATCAATTATTTTCGTCATAAAATCTTTCAAACATCTATTAATTTATTTTTACTAAAATTGTGATTTCGATTATAAGAATTTTGATATTTGATACGATGAAATAAACCGAACATCAAAATACGAAAACTAACTGTGCAATCCACATTCCTTTTGGGAGGCTTCCCACGACCAACGTCCTGCTCTTGGATTTTCGCCTTCTTGGATGGCACGTGTACAAGGCAAACAACCGATTGAAATAAATCCTTTGCGGTGAAGTGGATTATCGGGTACTCGATTAACTTTCAAATAATCAAGTACTTGCTCATAAGTCCAGTGAATAAGTGGATTAAATTTAATTACTTTATTTCCTTCATCCCATTCAACAATTTTCATGTCGGCACGATTCTCTGATTGCTCAGAACGTAAACCCGTAATCCAAATTTCGGCACCTGCCAAAGCTCGTTTCAACGGTTCAATTTTACGAATAAAGCAACATTCTTTACGGTTTTCAACAGAAAAATAAAAACTGTTAAAACCTTTTTCCTTCACCAGAGCTTCTACCCTTGTAGTATTTGGGAAGTATGTTTCAAACTCTTTCTTATACTTGGTCTTAGTAGAATCCATCAATTCGTAAGTTTCCTGAAAAAGGCGACCAGTATCTAAAGTAAAAACTCTGATATTCAAATCATTACGAAAAATAGCATCGGTAATTACTTGGTCTTCCTGCCCGAAAGAAGTAGAAAAAACTACATTTTTATAGTTTTCAGAGATATGTTTTAAACTGTCTTCAAGAGAAAGACTTTCCAATTTTGCGATTAATTCTTGCATTATTCAAGGAATAATTGATGAATGAGGTGCGTAATTGAAGCCAATAATCAAATAATAAAATAAATTTAGCCTCAAAAAATGCGTAATTCAACAATTAAATTTGTCAAAATTTAAAATTTACATACAAAGATATATAAAGTCTATTGAATCGGTATTCTAAAGAAAAAAAAATTTGCCTTTTTTTAGACTTTCGTATTAATTTATCTGTTATCTTTAAAACAAATCCTTACGTAATTTTTCAGCATACCTACAATCATAAATCGTATGAATCAGGGACTTGCCGCCTACTTCGAGAAGACTGACAGCCATAGCCGTATGTCGGACATGAATGTAAAGGAATTGAAAAATCTGGTGCGACAGGGGGAAGGAAGTTCTCTCGAATTTAAGCTCAAAGCCAGCCATCCTGAAAAAATTATTCGTGAAATTGTAGCTTTTGCCAACAGCAAGGGTGGAAAATTGCTGTTGGGAGTGGGCGATGATAAAACTATTCCAGGTTTAAAATTTGTGGATGAGGAGGAATATATTTTAGTGCGTGCCATTGAACGAAACTGTTATCCGCCTATTCATTACGACCTTGAAAGAATTGCGATAACGGATGAGCGTGATGTACTGGTTTTTACAATTCCTAAAAGCAAGGAAAAACCGCATTTTGTTCATCTTGAAAATGAGGAACATCGTAAAGCTTATGTGCGAGTAAAAGACCGTTCTGTACAAGCAAGCCGTGAAGTAAAACAGATTTTGAGACGTGAAAATGAAGATGGAATAAAGTTTACTTATGGTGATAAAGAAAAGATTTTAATGACTTATCTTTCTGAAAATCAAAAAATTACGATTGAGAAATTTACTGAAATAGCGAAAATTTCGCCTCGGTCGGCTTCTCATACTTTGGTACTTTTGGTGTTGAGTAATGTGCTGAAAATTCAACCTGATGAAGTGATGGATTGGTATTATCTTGTGTAGGAGAAATTTATAGGAAGAAAGGGAGAAACGGAGGAACGAGAAAAAATCTCTCACTCTTACGTTTCTCCCTTTTTCCTTTCTTCCATTCCTCCTTTCACTTCTTTTCGTAATAAGGCGTTGTTTCTGGAACTTCGATAACGGGTGGTCGCCAACCAATTTTTTTACCAAATTTAAAAGTTATTCCCGCATTCAGACTTACTAAATTATTGTAGCCTTCTGAGTAGGTTATTCCTGTATATTTTACCTTCACAAATATTCCTAATCTATCCGCATATTCTTGTAAATGTACGCCTATGCTTGGCGAAAATCCCCAATTTAAAGATTGTCCAGTTGGTAGATTTGGGGCATAATTACGATAGTTTTCATTAATTTGAGAATCGTATTTTGTATAAAAAGCTCCTGTTTCAAGTCCTACGAAGGGTTTTACTAATTTTTTGCTTAACAAATAATATTCGCCACCAATCGTCATGGGAACAACCGTTTTGTAAGAATGTCCATAAGTTTTTGAGGTATAATCGTAATTAGAAACGGCAATTAAAGCAACCCTCATATCGTAAATTCCCAATGTGGCAGTCGTCCTGAATTTGTCGGATAGGTGCTTGCGAAGGCTTAATTCAAAGCCCGAACCTGCAAAATTTGTTTCATTGCCAAAGCCTTTTTCAACTACATAACTAAAACTTGTGCTAACTTGGATTTGAGCAGTCGTTAAGAAAGGTATGAATAAGAAAATTAGTAATAGTTTTTTCATATCGTTTGGCAGGTTTTGAAGTTTGATAAATCTATTTTACTTGAAAACATTTAACGAATATAGGAAATTATTTATTACGCTACTCGGTTGATTGTCAATTAATTAAAGAGTAAAAAAGTTTATGCATTAAAAGTTTATGAGTGAATAAACCATTTATTTACTCAACTTCAAATGATAAAGAACAGAAAATCGTTTTACCCTTAAAGTAAATCACAATTTATCCGCAATTCCTCTATCATTGGATAATCTTGGCACTTTATTTTGTCCTCCCAATTTCCCTTCTTTTTTCATGTAATCAATAAAAGAATTTCGGGTCAATGATTTGATTTTCAAAGGTCTAAGAATATTTCCGACCATTAAATCTTGATAATAAATATTCAATTCTGATAATTTTTGATTTACATCTTGGGCGAATAATTCCATATTTTGCGGTTTTTGCGAAAACTCAACTAACCATTCGTGGTAAGGCAATCCGCCTTCGGGTGGGCTTACTTGTGGAGCAACCGTAAATTCAACTAATTCCGTACCGGGTTGTCGTTGCATGGCATATTGCATGGCTTTTTCAACCTCCTCACCTATTACGTGTTCGCCAAATGCAGAAATAAAATGCTTAATTCTACCCGAAACTACGATGCGATATGGATTCAACGAAACAAACTTTACGGTGTCACCGATAGAATATCCCCAAAGTCCAGCATTGGTATTCATCACAATCGCATAATTTACGCCTAATTGTACTTCTCCTATATGTAACCTTCTTGGATTAGGCTTAAAATAGTCTTCAGCGGGGATAAATTCATAGAAAACACCTGAATTTAATAACATCAAAAGTCCTTCTTCATTTTGGGTATCTTGATAAGCAATAAATCCTTCTGAAGCGGGGTATGTCTCAATAGAATCTATCTTGCAACCAATTGATTCATAGAGTTTTGCACGGTAAGGTTCAAAGTTTACTCCACCATAAACAAAGAGTGAAAATTCTGGAAAAACGTCTTTAATTTTCTTCCCTGTACGAGCCTGAATACGGTCGAAATACATCTGTACCCAAGGTGGAATTCCTGAAATTAATGACATCGGTTTGTCAATCGTCTCATCTATAATTTTTTCAAGTTTTGTTTCCCAATCTTCGATGCAATTTGTCTCATAACTTGGCATTTGGTTGCTTCGTAAATACCCAGGCACATGATGATTCACAATGCCCGAAAGTCGTCCAACGAAGATGCCATTTTTTTGGTACATCTCTGGCGAACCCGACAAAAACATGAGATTTTTATCTAAGAATTTTGAATTACCCGTTTCGTGAACATAACTTAAAAGGGCATCTCTCGCTCCATTGATATGAAAACCGATGGATTCTTTGGAGATAGGAATATATTTTACGCCCGAAGTCGTACCCGAAGTTTTAGCGAAATATAAGGGTTTTCCTTTCCACAAAATATCAGGTTCGCCAGCGACTACTTTTTCGATGTATGGTTTTAAATTTTCGTAATCTTGAACTTTAACAGATTGCGTAAAATCCTGATAATTCTTTATTTCTGAAAAATGATTATCTTTTCCAAAAAGCGTGGGTGAAGCTTCAGAAACTAAAGATTTCATTAAATTGAGTTGCGTTTCAACGGCACGTTCTTCCCATTTTCGACGATTATTAACGACGTATGAGGCAAAAGGTTTAGCGAGTATTGAGCGGAGGGACATTTTTGGAGTGTGGAGTTTAGAGCGGACGACGCTTCGTTTCAGCGTGCGGAGTTTAATTTTAATAAGCATTTTAAACTATTTCAACCATCAAAGGATGTTCCCAAAGGTGAACTATATTTTGACGTTGAACCGTTTTCTCAGCTTCAAATAAATCATAACTTCTTTGCACATTCAGCCAAAATTTAGCGGTTGTTCCAAAGCATTCTGATAAACGAATTGCCATCGCAGGACTAATTCCTTGATGACCATTCATAACATTTGAAAGTGTTTTACGAGTAATTCCAAGGGCATTTGCTACATCTTCAATCGTAACATCTTTGCCTTCTGAACGTAAACCTTCTATATTTTCACGAATTAAAACGCCTGGATGTACAGGCTTCATTCCTCTTTTTAGCATGACATTATTTTTTACAAAAGTAATAAACTTTATCTCTCAAACCGATATGTCAACCGATGATGAACTGTTACCCCAAACTCTTTAATGGCATTACGGTGTTTTAGCGTTGGATAGCCCGCATTTTGCTCCCACCCGTATTGTGGAAATTTTTTGGCAAGGTTTTCCATTAAATCATCCCGATAGGTTTTTGCCAAAATGGAAGCCGCTGCAATGGATAAAAACTTAGTATCTCCTTTTACAATGCAAGTGTGGGGAATGAGTGGATAAATAGGAAAACGATTACCGTCAATCAATAAATGTTCAGGGCGTATTGTCAGTTTATCCACCGCCAAGTGCATGGCTTTCATGCTGGCTTTTAAGATATTTATTTCATCAATTTCTTGATTGGATACTTCCGCAATTTCATAAGCGAGGGCATCACGCATAATATCCACCCGCAAGGTTTCACGCTGTTTCTTGGTTAATTGTTTTGAATCATTTAATAATTTATGCTGATAATATTTGGGTAAAATTACAGCCGAAGCCACAACTGGCCCCGATAGACAACCACGACCTGCTTCGTCCAACCCTGCTTCAATGAAGGATTCGTTATAAAAACTTTTTAACATCAATTTTAGGCCTCATTTTTGAGCTCTGAGCGATAGCTTCTTTATTAGTTTTTTTAAATAATTTCAAATCAATACGTTACATTTAAAGGCCAAAATAATATACCTACTACTTAAACCTCAATGCTTTACGTTTTTAGCTTACAACTTAATGCGCATAGCTTTTTGGCACGATTTATGCTATAATTTTTGTGGATAACTATACGTTTTTATTAGAAATCCGCCTAAATTGCCCATCAAAAATCCTTACTCGTATGAAAAAAATCTCCGAAATACATTCATGGAACGAAAATTGTTAGGACACACAAGGACTTACGATACTAACACAATGCCTAAGTTAAGAAAAATTGGACTTACCCTCACGTTGGCGACTGCTCTTTTGAGTAATGTTTTTGCCCAACAAGCAAATCCGTTGTTGAATGATGCCATGCGTCATTTTGAATTACGAAGTTTTCCGACTGCCATTCAGAAGTTTGAAGCGGTGTTGAAAGATGGTTCTGCCACACTTTCAGAGGCCGACAAATTATCTGTTTTATTGAAGTTGGCCAGTAGCTATAAGCAAGCTAAAGATGGAACAAATGCCGAACGAGTATTTCGTCAAGTGTTTGCCTCAAACTCTGATTTGATGGGCGATAATACGAATTTCTACTTGCAATTTGCCCAAGTTTTAGCGGAAAACGGAAAGTATAAAGAATCACAAGAATATTACGATAAATTTAGTACTTCACAAGTTATTGAAGGACAGTCGGTCAATTCAATAAAAACCGTTTCTACTGCCAAAATATCGGAAGATGTTTCAGCTTTGACCAGTGGTAAAGGAAAATATAAGATTGATTTCTTGGATTTTAATACGGCCAATCCAGAATTTAGCCCAATGTATTACCGTGACGGTATTGTTTATTGTTCGGGTAAAGGTTCTGGCACGAGCCTTTTGAATGAGAAAGGGGGATATTTAGACTTATTTTATCTAAGCGATATTAGTAATGTTCAAGGTTTAGGAAGTGATGGAAATGCTAAAAAACCGAAGAGAATTACATCGGGTGGTATTAAATCTTTAGGTAATGATTATTATTCTCGTCCAACGGCAAATGATTCAAAAACCTTAAATTTTTTCGGTGGAACGGATGATGCCGTTGCCAAAGTAAAAGGACAGATTGCTGAATCTGAAATATTTAGTAAAACATTAAACACCAAATTTCACGAAGGACCAGCCACATTTAGCAAAGATTTTTCTCAAATTATTTTTACGAGAAATAACTATAATGCGGGCGAAAAAGGAGCAAGTGAGGATAACGTAACAAAATTAAAACTCTATGTTGCCGAAAACGTAAATGGAGCTTGGGGAGAAGCTACAGAATTACCATTTAACGATGATGAATTCTCAACAGCTCACCCATCGTGGTCGAAAGATGAGAAATTATTATACTTTGCATCCGACCGTGAAGGTGGTTTTGGAGGGATGGACGTTTGGGTAGTTGACTATAAAAATGGCAACTGGGGCGAACCCAAAAACTTAGGAAAAGACGTTAACTCAAAGGGTGTTGACGCTTTTCCATTCGTGGATGACAAAGGAAACTTGTATTATTCATCCGATGGTTGGGGTGGAGAAGGTGGTTTAGATTTGTTTTTCGTAGAAATGAAAAACGGTGCAAATACCAATAAACCATTAGGTTTGGGCGAACCTTTCAACTCACCTAATGATGATTTTGGTATTATTACCGATGGAAATCGTAAGACGGGTTATTTTAGTTCCGACCGCAAACGTGGTGAAGACGATGATATTTATCGTTTCTCTCGTGAGGTAGGTTCTGCGTATGATTGTCGTGAAATGACAGTCAGTATTTTTGACCCCGAAACCAAAGAACCCATTGCTGACACTGATGTAGAAATCAATCCCAAAGGAGGAATTCTTGAGAAAAAGAAAACGGATAAAAACGGAAACTTGAAATTTTGTACAGGACAGAATTTAGATTATTCAATGAAAATTGGCAAAGAAGGTTATGTGACAAACTTTGTAGGATATTCAACGAAAGGCGAAGCCGATGATGAACCCTCACGCTTAGAAGTGCCTTTGATGAAAGTCCAAATCGTTGAGCCAGAGCCTGAACCACAAGCAGTTATCGAAAAAGTAGTGGTTACTCCAGTATCGGCACCTGTATATAAACCTGAATCACTGACAAAAAAGAAGTCTTTATTGAAAGGAGTAGTAAAAACAGAAGTCGAAAAAACACCAATTGAAGGCGTTTTAGTAATTTTTAAAAATGATTGTGACAATACAACCCAGCAAGTAATGACGGGTCCAGATGGGGTTTACGCCTTCAATATGACTGATGGTTGTGATTATACCTTGGAGGTTTCAAAAGATGGTTATGGAACAAACGTTAATAAAATCAAGAAAGTAAAAAAGGGCAAAGCGAAAGAAATTTCTTTGGGTTTAGGGCTTTTTAAAGAAGGCGATTTAATCACGATGGATAATATTTATTATGATTCAAACAAAGCTGGAATCCGTAAAGATGCCGCTCGTGAATTAGATAAATTAGCGGCAACCTTACAAAAATTCCCTTCGATGGTAATTGAGTTAGGTTCGCACACAGACAGTCGTGGAGAAGCACAAGACAATATGAATCTTTCGGAAAAAAGAGCTCAAGCAGCCGTTGATTATATTGCTAAAAAAGGCATTGATAAAAGCAGAATGTTGGCAAAAGGATACGGAGAAAGTGATTTAGTGAATACTTGCGTGGACGGTGTAAGTTGCACCGAAGCCGAACATCAAAAAAACCGTAGAACTACGGTGAAGATTATTAAAGTACGAGCAGAATAGTACAATCATAAAATTACCCTAAGGCAGATGAGCAATCATTTGTCTTTTTTTATGGACAATTCTTAATTTCATCCTCAAAAATCACAAATTTACAAGACCAATTTACCAAACAACCTAATCAAAATTGTAAGGAATAAAGAGATTGTTTAATTTAGGGTATATTTAAGTTTTTAAAAGATACTTACCGTTAAAAAAATCAATCATGCAAAGATTAACCGTTGCGGGCAGATTAATTATCACCGCCCTTATTATTGGAGCTATTTATTTTGGCTTTAAGATGTTTGGAGGACAAGAAGCCCTCAAAAAATTAGCTCCTGAAACTAAAACTGAAATTGCTGCTACAACTCCAGAATCGAGTTCGGCAAGTTCTTCAGAATCAAGTAGTAGCTCATCAGATTCGCAGTCATCAGCTTCTGATGGTGGACAAAAACCTACTTTCGATTACACGCCTCCTGGCCCTGTGGCTGGAAAATTGAAAGGCGTTGTTGAATTAGGAGCATCTGGTTTTAATTCATTTATCATCAGAATTGATGCTGATAAAAACTGGAAACAAGAAAAAGCTGAATTTGGCAATAGCTTGGTCATGGAAAATATGGCTTCGGATGATGACATCAGAATTGGATTGAAAAAATATATCGGTGGAATGTTGGATTATGGCGTTAGCGGACGTGATATTCACTTCGTGGTAAGTTCGGGAGCTTTAAAATCGGAAGGAACGCAAAAGATTATTAACGTATTGAAATCTTTAAAATACTTTGTAAACACCGTTACCCCCGAAAAAGAAGGACAATTGGGTTTGAAATGTGTTCAACCTGCCAAGTTTGCTGATAATTCTTTTGTAGCAGATATTGGCTCAGGAAATACTAAAATCTCTTGGAAAGAAGGTACTAAAATTTCTTCGGTAGAAACTTACGGAGCAAAATATTTTGAAAAAGGTACTACGGATGAAGCTGTTACAGCGGAAGTTCAAGCCAAAGCAAAACAAGTTCCGTCAGATAAACGTAATCTATGTTTTATCATCGGAGGCGTGCCTTTTGAATTAGCCAAAAAAGTGCGTAACGGCAAAGAACGTTATACCGTTTTAGATGCGCCATCGGCCTATAAGTTAGATAATGCAAAATCAAAAGCGGGTTTAAATATCTATAAATCTCTCGCAGAATCAACG
>NZ_CBABQS010000077.1:0-21340 GCF_964672035.1 Arcicella sp. | reverse complement strand
CGATATTGAATGGATTGGGCAGATGGTGCAAAATATTTGTTACAACAACGCAAAAGAATATTTCAAATTTTAAGGAGCAATAAAATATGGGTAGAAATGGAAGTAAGTCCTTTCACAATTCTCATTTTCATAATTCTCATTACTCAACGCTAAAAATTCATGCAAACCACAATTGGTAAATATCGCTGGACGATTTGTAGTCTGGTCTTTTTTGCAACAACGGTCAATTATCTTGACCGACAGGTAATTAGCCTTTTGAAGTCTGTTTTATCAACCGACCTAAAATGGGATGATGGTGATTACGCCAACATTGAAATCACCTTCAAGATTTTCTATTCTTTCGGGATGCTCGTTGCAGGAAGTATTGTTGATAAACTTGGCACAAAAAAGGGATATGCTTGGGCAACGGGACTTTGGAGTTTAGCCGCCATCGGACATGCTTTCGCCAGTTCCGCTTTTGGCTTTATGATTGCTCGTGCCGCTTTGGGACTTACAGAAGCAGGAAATTTCCCTGCCGCAATCAAATCAACGGCTGAATGGTTTCCTAAAAAAGAGAGAGCCTTAGCAACGGGTATTTTCAACTCAGGTACTAACATCGGAGCCATCGTTGCACCGCTTTCTGTACCACTTATTGCGGTATATTGGGGTTGGCAATGGGCGTTTATTATTACGGGTTTAATTGGTTTTCTTTGGTTGATTTTATGGAATATTTACTATACTTCGCCAAAAGATTCTAAGAAATTAAGTAAAGAAGAATACGACTATATTCACTCGGATAAAGAAGAAGAAAATATCAAAAATGAAGAAAAAGTGCCTTGGATTAAGCTTTTAGGCTTTCGTCAAACGTGGGCTTTTGCTTTAGGCAAATTCTTGACCGACCCAGTTTGGTGGTTTTATCTTTTCTGGTTACCCGATTTCTTACAAAGTGAATACAAACTTACTTTGCTTCAAATCTCATTTCCAGTAGCGGTAGTTTATATTATTTCGACGGTTGGAAGTATTGGGGGAGGTTATTTACCAATGGCATTAATCAACAGAAATATGCCTGTTTTCAAAGCACGAAAAACGTCTATGTTTATTTTTGCTTTGTTTGTAATTCCCGTTATTTTCTCACAAGTGGCTGGAAAAGTAAATATGTGGTTCGCTGTTTTAGTGATTGGTATTGCCGCAGCGGCTCACCAAGCATGGAGTGCTAATATTTTTACCACGGTTTCGGATATGTTCCCTAAAAAAGCAACGGCTTCAATCGTGGGAATTGGTGGAATGGCAGGTGGTTTAGGCGGTATTTTGTTAACTTGGGCGGTACAAAAAAATATGTTTGTTTACTACCGAAGCATCAACCAAATCGAAACGGCTTATTATATTATGTTCGCTATTTGTGCGGGAGCTTATTTATTGGCTTGGGTGATTATGCACCTCTTGGTACCAAAAATGGACAAAGTAGATATTTAAACATCCGTTTAGTTGATATCAATGAAAGTAGAAGAGCAGAACGGCTCTTCTACTTTCATTTAAAAGAGTATTAATTCTATTTTTTATAAATCTTGTTTATTTATGAGACGTTTTTTTTTCTTACTAATTCTGATTACCTTTTTCCAAACCATTCATGCCCAAACTAATTGGTCGGAGAAAATGGCAAACGCCATGATGGAAATCCATAAGGACTCAATTACCTATAAAGAGGAAGGCAAATTTGCCCGTTGGGATTACGAACAAGCCATTTTATTGAAAGCCCTCGAACGAGTGTGGACGCACACGGGCGATGGAAAATATTATCAATTCATCTTGAAAAATATGGATTCTTACGTCAATGAAAAAGGCGAAATCAGAAGCTACAAAGGTGAACCATTTAACATTGATAACATCACTGGTGGACGGTCTTTGTTGATGCTTTATCGTGAAACGGGCAAAGAAAAATTCAAGTTAGCGGCAGATTTACTGAGAAATCAACTCAAAAACCAACCTCGCACGAAAGAGGGAGGATTTTGGCACAAAAAGATTTATCCAAATCAAATGTGGTTGGATGGTTTGTACATGGCCGAACCATTTTATGCTGAATACAGCAAAGTGTTCAACGAACCTGCCAATTTTGATGACATAGCCAACCAATTTATTTGGATGGAAAAACACGCCAGGGACCCCAAAACTGGACTTTTATATCACGGTTGGGATGAAAGCAAAGAACAAAAATGGGCAAGTAAAACCACTGGAACATCGCCCAATTTTTGGGATAGAGCTTTGGGTTGGTACGTGATGGCAATATTAGATGTATTAGATTCGTTTCCAAAAGACCACCCAAAACGTCCAGAATTGATTGCTATTTATCAAAGATTGATGCCCGCTATTGTCAAATATCAAGACCCAAAAGAAGGTTGTTGGTATCAGGTTGTGGATAAAATGAATGGCAAAGGCAACTATATGGAAGCTTCGGGAACCGCCATGTTTGTGTATGGACTTGCTAAAGGGGTACGGATGGGATATTTAGATAAATCTTATCTTCAATATGCAAAAAAAGGATATCAAGGAATGTTGAAAAACTTTATCACAACTGATATCAAAGGTATTCCGCATTACGAAAAAGTGGTTTTGGTAAGTGGCTTAGGTGGAAATCCTTATCGGGATGGTAGTTATGAATACTACCTAAAAGAACCCATCAGAAGAGACGATTTAAAAGGCGTTGCTCCCTTCATCATGGCGAGTATTGAAATGGAAATTGCAACGGAACAAAGCGTAGGAAAAGGCAAAAATGTGGGATTAGATTATTATTTCAATCATGAATTTAGGAATACAAAAGACGGAAAAACTGAACGCTTTCACTATACTTGGGAAGATGAAAAAGATTCGGGTTATTCGCTTTTAGGTAATATTTTTGAAAACTACGGAGCAACGCTAAAAAGTGTCCCAGAGGCACCAAGAGCCAATAATTTAAAGGGTTTAGATGTGTATATCATCGTTGACCCTGATAATAAAAAGGAAACGGCTAATCCAAATTTCATGGCTAAGGAAGATATTGAAAGCATTGAAAAATGGGTAAAAGCAGGCGGAACTTTAGTGATGTTGGCGAATGATTCTGCCAACGTAGAATTGCCCCATTTCAATCAATTAGCCAAAAGATTTGGCATACAGTTTACGGATAAAAGTGTGAATATGGTAAAAAACAATGTCTATGAACAAGGCAAAGTGATGATACCAGAGAATCACCCAATTTTCAAAGATGTGAAGAAAATCTTCGTTAAAGAATTATCCGTTTTATCGGTAAAAGAACCCGCAAAAGCCTCGGTTTCTGAAGGTAGAAATGTTATTATAGGAGTAGCAAACGTTGGTAAAGGAAGAGTATTTGCCCTCGGCGACCCATGGATTTATAACGAATATCTTAACGGAAAACGCCTTCCGATGGAATTTGAAAACTTTAAGGCTGTCAAAAATTTGGCAGTTTGGTTATTGAAAAAATAATATTGTCTAAAAACGATTAAAACCCCCAAAAACCAATGAAAATACTAATTTTATTATCCTCCTTATTTTTCGTTAATTTTTCCATTATTCAAGCCCAAACTGTCGATGAAACTAAGGTTTCAGCAGTCGTTGAAAACCTTAGAATAGCACTAATTGAACCTGATAAGGCTACTTTAGAAAAAATTACGCACAAAGATTTAAGCTACGGACATTCAAACGGAAATATCGAAACCCAGGCAATGTTTATTGAAGCACTGGTTTCTGGAAATTCAGATTTTAAAACCATAGATTTGACCGACCAAACGGTGAAAGTAGTGGGCTCAACGGCCATTGTAAGGCATAAACTTTCAGCAGAAACCTCCAATAAAGGCGTTGTAGGTACTACTAAACTAAACGTTTTACTAATCTTCCAAAAAATTAAAGGCAATTGGATTTTATTAGCTCGCCAAGCAGCGAAGATTGTTTAGTTTCAGCATTTTTTGAAATGAATTATGAGGTCGTAAAATTAGATAAATGTCTAAATTTTACGACCTTTTTTTTATGTATCCTGAATTTGAACCCATTAAATTATACCTCATAATTCATAACTCACAATTCATAACTCATAATTCTCCATTTCTGGCACGTTATTTGTTTTTCGTTCAGCAACCTTACTGAGTATAGTATCAACTATTCTGCCTAAGAAGCAACCCGATTATGAACAAATTTTTCCACATAGCCTCTGTTGTGGCATTGCTTATTTTACTCGCTTGCGGAAACACCCATGCCCAAGCGAAACTAAAAGCTGCCAATCGTCAGTTTGAAAACCTGAGCTATATTGACGCAATTCGTCTTTATGAGGAGTTTCTTCGTGATGCAAAAGACCCAGTTCAGCGAGGAGAAGGGCTGAAAAAACTGGCTTATTCCTACCGCAAAATGCAGGATTCTCGTAATGCAGAACGTGCTTACGCTGACCTTTTACGTGATTATCCAGACATAGAATCGGAGAATTATCTGTATTATGCCCAAGCATTGGCTTCCAATCAGAAATATAAAGAATCCCAAAAATATTATTCGATTTACGGCGAAAAACAAACGACCGATTTAAGGGCAAGGCGTAATTCCATTGCCTTGATGGATATGGGGCGTTTCTTTCGTGATTCCTCCTCGTATAAAGTTCAATATCTTTCCATCAACTCACGTCAGGCAGATTTTAGCCCCATGTTTTATAAAGGAGGTTTAGTATTTTGTTCTGCCAGAGATGAAACAGGAGCAATAAAAAGAGTATTTGGGTGGAATCAAACCCCATTTTTAGATTTATACTTTGTTCAAGATACTGCACAATTAAGTATTCATAACGGTTTACAAACGGCCCAAGCCCTTGGCGGTATGTCAGCCAGTAATGCCGATATAGCGGTTGTTCCAGAAGGTAAATTGACCAAAATTGAAGAGTTTAGTCGGGTTTTGAATACGAAATATCACGAAGGGCCAATGACATTTTTCAAGGGAGAACAAAAAGTAGTTCTTACCAGAAATAATTATAACAAAGGAAAAGCCCGAGAATCGAAAGATGGTACCAATCGCTTGAAACTTTACACGGCAGATTTAAAAGGTGATACTTGGGGAAATGTCAAAGAAGTCCCCTTTAATTCGGATGAATATTCAACGGGACATCCAGCACTCACGCCCGACAATACAAAAATGTATTTTGTCTCGGATATGCCAGGAGGCTACGGAGGAACCGATTTATACATCGTAGAATATAACGATGGCAATTGGGGAACACCCGTAAATTTGGGAAAAGAAATCAATACCGAAGGCAATGAAATGTTCCCGTATGTGGATGAAGCGGGTAATTTGTATTTCTCATCAGACGGACATGAAGGACTCGGAGGCCTTGACCTTTTTTATGCCGAAATGAAAGAAGGAATTGCCATCAAAGGCGTGACTAATTTAGGCGCTCCTTTGAATTCAGAAAAAGATGATTTTGGCTTAATTACCGATATGGGACGCAATTCGGGCTTTTTTGCATCTAACCGAAAAAGAGGAATTCATGACGATAATATTTACAGTTTCCGAAGAGAATGTCGTCCTTTAAACTTGATTGTTTATGATGCCGCTACCAAAACACCCCTCGAAAACGTGGATATCAGAAGTGTAATCAATGGAGAAAATCAAGATTTGAAAGTTTCGGGCGTGGATGGTTCGACTTCTATTTGCTTACAGTCAGAATCTGAATATGAATTCAAAGCCATCAAAGAAGGCTACCAAATGAATTCAATTACGTACTCGACAAAAAGTAATACGGGGCAACAAACTACCTTAGAAATATATTTAGAGAAATCTAATTCATCCGTTTTGAAAGGCGTTGTGAAGTCAGAATTGAATCAAAAACCAATTTCAGGAGTACAAGTAACGCTTGAAAATCAGAAAGATAAATCCACCCAAACGGTCGTAACAGGTCAAGATGGTGGATATGAATTTGAAGTAAAACCCGGTACAGACCACAAATTAACTGCCACTAAAGACAAATATGCCACAAACAACGAAACTATCGGAAAGGTTGGTAAAAATCCTACTCAGTACCAAAACGTCCAAGGAATGTACGGTGAAGGTGACATCTTCAAACTGAACAACATTTATTACGATTTAGATAAATTTTTCATCCGAAAAGATGCAGCTAAAGAGTTGGATAGAACCGTTTTACCGTTATTGAAAAAGTATCCAGACATGAAAGTTGAGATTCGCTCACATACGGATGCCCGTTCAGGCGATAGCTATAATATGCAATTATCCGACAATCGTGCCAGAGCCGTAGTTGATTATTTGACAGCCCGAGGTATTGATGCAAGCCGTTTAGTATCAAATGGTTACGGAGAAAGCGAGCCAGCCAATGAATGTGTGGATGGTGTGCAATGTAAAGAAAGTCAGCATCAAGAAAACCGCAGAACAGAGTTTAGAATTCTGTCGGTAAAATAGATTTTAGAAAATTATTGAACCTCAACATTCAGTAGTTTTAAAGATAATAATGATTAAAAATACTTTTCATTTTTAGTTTTTTAGGTTAGGTGAATAGTTTTAGAAAAAAGCTCCGTTTTGCGGGGCTTTTTTGTTTTTGCTTATAAATTTTGCTATTTTGCGTTAAATAACTACATAAAATCAAACATTATGACTGGATTAGAAATAAAAGCATTCCAAGCATTGAAAAATCATTTTTCAGATGATGAGGCTACAACAATTGTTGAATACATTGAGAGTGCAAAGGGTATTTCAGAAGAAAGAGCGAAAAATATCTTCATCACCGAGGATAGGCTTACTACTATTTTTTCTACAAAAAAAGACTTGGCTGATTTACGGACAGAAATAAAAACTGATATAGCAGGCTTACGAACTGAAATGGAAAAAGGCTTTAATAATCAAATTAAGTGGATGGTTGGTGTAATGATTGGCACGGCATCTTTGGCTATTGCTATCATCAAATTATTATAAAATATGCTGATATGAATAATATTTCAAAAACTTTTCTGCTCATTTGTTCAATCATTATTTTATTAAGTTGTGCTTATAAAGATAGCCCAGATTTAAACGATAAAAAATTTGGGTTTTCTTGGAATTCTGAACGTGAGAAAAGAAAAATACCATTGATTGAAAAGAGTTGGAAAGGCAGTTTTTCACCAATGGAAGATTCTACACAAAGCGTATTTTGGACTCCCGATGATGATGTTTTATTAGAAAATATGATGAAATTTCCTGAAAAGACGTACCCTCCACAGCATAATCAAAAAGAAATTGTCATTGAAAAAGGTAACAGAGTGAAGGAAGGTGATTTCTACACTAATTTGTTGGGAGAAACTCACTATACATTAACCATCTTTTTTACAAATCTTAATAAGTTCGACAGAGATTCCTCGTATGCAGTTTTATTTGAAGACCCAAATGGTAAAATTTTGAAGAAAATAAATAAACAACAGAGTATTGCTTTTAAAGATAGAACCTTAAAAGATTTTAAAAACCCTAAAATGGCAGCCTATAATAATGCTTTAATGAGTGATATTTATCAAAAATATGTTGATAAGTTTTTGCCTTTACCTGCTCCCAAAGATTTAACATTAATACAAGCGGATTCAATCTTAAAAAAATGGAAAATTGTACAAGATTTACCATTACATTAAATCAAACAAAAAGAGAGACAAAGCCCAGCCTTGTCTCTCTTTTTATTTACACCCGATTTCGAAAAATCGGTTTACAAACTTACCGCAGTACGTTGGATAAATGCTGTTAAATCAGCACCTGTAAGCATATTTTGTGACAATAATGCCAAATCATATACTTGTTTCGCTAATTTCTTTTGCTCCTCAGCATCCGCTGTTTTCAAGATTTTATCAATCGTTGCATGGTTGGCATTTACTGACACAATGTAGTTATTTGGCATATTCCCAAACATACTCATGCCACCTCCGCCACCATTGCGAGACATATCCGCCATACGACGCATAAATTCGTTTTGGGTAATCACCGCTGGTAATTCATCCACTGGCATTGCTTCCAAATTTACCACCTTCGTTGTGTCATTTATTACCGTGTCAAAAATCTTTTTCACCGTTTCTTTATCCGTTTCTGAAAGCACTGATTCTAAGGCAATTCCTTTGTCAATCAATTTCTCAACGGTATCAGCATCCACACGTTTTAAATTAGTTTTCACCAATTTTTGCTCCAACATATTGATAAAATGACTGTCCAAAACCGTATCTAATTTCAAGACATCATAACCACGTTTCTTGGCCGATTGAATAAAACCGTCTTGCCCTTTCACGTCGTTTGTATAAAGATACGTTACATTTTCGTCCTTATCCGTCTGATTCGCTTGCACAGATTCAGCGTATTCATTCAACGTAAAATACTTTCCGTCAACGTTTTGCAATAAACAATAATCTTTAGCACGTTCATAGAATTTATCATCCGAAATCATACCGTATTTGACAAAAATACCGATATTTTCAAATTTCGCCTCAAATCCTTCACGGTCTGTTTTGAATAAATCACCTAATTTATCCGCCACTTTTTTCGTGATGTACGAATTAATTTTCTTCACATTGCCATCCGCTTGCAAGAAACTACGAGAAACGTTTAATGGAATATCTGGCGAATCAATTACGCCGTGCAACAACATCAAGAACTCAGGTACCACGTCTTTTACTTCGTCCGTAATAAAAACTTGGCGACTGTATAATTGTATTTTTTCACGTTGAAGCTGTAATTCATTTTTCACTTTCGGGAAGTATAAAATCCCCGTTAAGTTAAATGGATAATCAACATTTAAGTGAATCCAGAATAATGGTTTTTCAGAATATGGATATAATTCTTCGTAGAATTTCAAATAATCTTCGTCCGTTAAATCAGCAGGTGATATTGTCCAGATTGGCGCCGGATTATTGATAATTTTATCCATAAATTCAATCTCAATCGGAAGGAATTTACAGTATTTATCCAAAACCTGCTTGATTCTGAACTCTTCCAAGAATTCCAAAGAGTCTTCCGCAATGTGCAGAATCATATCAGAACCACGACCTTCACGAGTAGCCTCGGTGATTTCAAATTCCGTTGAACCATCACAAGTCCATTTAACGGCATCGGTATTTTCTTGGTAAGATTGTGAAATAATATCCACTCTCTCCGCTACCATAAAAGCCGAATAAAAGCCTAAACCAAAGTGTCCAATAATGGCTTTTTCATCGCCTTTATCTTTGTACTTTTCCACGAATTCAGTCGCTCCCGAAAACGCAATTTGGTTGATATATTTCTTAATTTCCTCGGCCGTCATACCCAATCCATTATCTGAAATGGTAATCGTTTTAGCTTCTTTATCGAAAGAAACTTTCACTTTCAATTCGCCCAACTCACCCGCATATTCACCAATAGCAGCCAAACGCTTGATTTTTTGCGAAGCATCCACAGCGTTTGAAACTAACTCACGAAGGAAAATCTCGTGGTCGGAATAAAGGAATTTCTTAATAATTGGAAAAATATTCTCGGTATGAATCGAGATATTGCCTTTCTCTTGCATAGTCATTTTGTCACTTTTTAGATGAATAATACTCAAATATTGATGTTGTACAGGTTTGCAAAAAGAATTCCAAAGGGACTTTGTAGGACAAATTGGCAGAGATGATATTTTGCTCGACATCTTATGGAATACGGATTTAAAGGATTAGACACAGATAAACTTTAGATAAATCCGTGTCTAATCTATTAAATCCATATTCCATCAAATCCTGTAAGAAAACTTTGTGAACCTTTCTGTCTAATTTAAACCTTAAAATTTCTAAATTGCGAATAATTACGAAATCGAAATCATTTAAAATTATATAATGAAAATTTCAACCAATTCAAAAAAGGACGTATATACCCACATTACCATCATTATTTTATTGTTGTTGGTGCTATTTTTTGGCTTCTTCTTCCTTTATTTACCTTGGAGTACCAACCACGGAGAAGCGATTACGGTACCTAATTTAAAAGGCTTGTCGATGGAAGAAGCCGAAGACCTTCTGGACGACAGAAATCTCGATTTTGAGGTAACCGATAGCACTTTTACCCTTGGAATTAAACCGTTAACGGTACTTTCGCAATATCCTTTAGAAAATTCAAAAGTGAAGCAAGGTCGGAAGATTTATTTAACGATAAATACCGAAACGGCCCCTATGATAAAACTGCCTAAATTGACCGAAATGTCGGTTAGAAGTGCTGAACAACAATTATTGGTTTCGGGTCTATTGAAACCAGATTTAGAATATCAAAATGACATTCGTGAAAATGAAGTATTAGAAGTTAAATATCAAGGTACGAAAATGGAGGCTGGTACGTTAATTGCAAAAGGTTCAAAGATTACGCTCGTAATTGGAAACGGAACGGGCAATGTAGAAATAGATGTGCCATGTGTGGAAGGCAAAGGCTTTGACGAAGCTCAGATAATCATTAAAGGTTCGGGTTTGCAAATCGGAACGATAATTTATGACCCCGCTTCTACCGAACCCGCAGGAACCGTTTTCCGACAAAATCCAGCGTGTAGTGAAGGAGGAAAAATTCGTTCGGGCGAAATGATTGATATTTGGGTAGCGGGCGAACAACCAAATTGAGGTACTAAGTTCTGTATTCTTAGTACTGAGTTTATCAAAACTTAATAATGAGAATACAGAATTTATATAGAAAATAACAATGAACAGATTTACCAAAAACTTCCTTTTTCTGGCTCTACTCCTTTCAATATTCTGTCGGGTTTCATTCGCTCAATTTCAAATAATTCCTTTAAAAAGTACAGAAAAACTCAAACCTTCTTCTGCTAAAATAACGGCATTAGGCTTGCCTTTTTTTGATGATTTTTCCACTTCTATCAATCGCCAAGACCTTTCAAAATGGCAAAAAGATGGTGGCGTTTTTATCAATAATACTTTCACCAATAATCATCCAACGCTTAATATAGCCACTTTTGATGGACTTAAAGCCGATGGAACACCCTACGATTTCGTCAATCCTCTTTCTGAAGGACCAACCGATACGTTAACTTCTTTACCCATAAATTTATCAGGAAAAACCCTCGCTGATTCCCTTTATCTGAGCTTTTTTTATCGTGGACAAGGACTTGGTGACAAACCCGAATTAAGAGATTCTTTGCGATTACAATTTTTAACCAATGGTAATATTTGGCGAACCGTTTGGATAGATTCTGCTACAACCGTTTCGGATAAATTTGTGCAGGCTTTTATTCCAATTCGGGCAAACCTTTATTTCCATACAGGATTTCAATTTCGTTTTCAATCCTTTGGCCGACAGTCGGGACAATTTGATGTTTGGCATTTGGATTATGTATATTTGGATGGAATAAAAAACGTGTTGAAAAGTGGGGAAATATTAAGAAATAGAAGTGATAAAAATCCGCTAACAAAGGAAGTTACCGCCATTTATACCCGTGATTATGCCACTCGAAATCCGACGACAAGTCTCTTGAAAAATTACTCTGCAATGCCAATGAGGCAATTTTTAGCAAAGCCCGAGAATGAATTAGCAGACAGTGTTAAAAGCGATATCAGCAATCTTTTCAACAATGATTTGCTACTTTATCCAAATTATTCGGTTAAAAATTTAGTGAATGATTTAACCATTCAAAAAAAGGATTCAATCGCTACTTTTGTCCCAAGAAAATCATTTGCAACCTTACAAGTTAAAAATTTATTGGACATTAATTTGTTAAAAAGAGATACCACAAAGGCATATTTGAAAGTAAAATTTGATGTAAAATCGGGCGATGCGGCTATTTTTACGGTCAATGATACCATCAGTAGATACGTTGATTTGAATAATTATTACGCCTACGATGACGGAACGGCGGAACAAGCGGCAGAAATCAAAAAAGGCTTTGGACGAGTGGCGGTACAATATATTGTCAACAAACCTGATGCAGTTTCTGCCATTAGAATTAACTTACAACCTACCGTTAAGAACATTGCAAAACAGCGGTTGACTTTTCAAATATTAGCAAATGATAAAGGCAAAATTGGTAGAATTTTAAAGACTATTTCGGATACTGCGAATGTAGTTAAATATTCAACTACGCCAAATTCGTTTGTAGAATACAAAATTGACCCTGTTGCGGTTAGGGACACATTTTACGTAGGCTTTATTCAATTTACGGATGATGAGCCTCTTGCCATTGGTTTGGATGCTAATACCCCACAATTTGCGAATAAACATTATTACAACATCAGCAACGAATGGATACAAGTTCCAAAGGCGGATGCTCCACAGATTAGTAGTACCTTCATTCCGATTAAAGGCAGTTTGATGATTCGGCCAGTGATGTTGGGGAAGACAATTCCCTTAAAACCGCTGGCAACGGAAGAGGAAATTCAAGATAAAAACTTAGTAATTTCGCCTAATCCATCCACTGGCATTTTTAGATGGAACGATATAAGTTTGAAAAATGTGGATGTGTATGATGTATCAGGAAGAATTATTTTTCAAGAACGTACTGACAATCAGGAAGTTAATCTTCAAAATTTACAGACCGGTATTTATTTTTTGCGACTTTCAAATGAAAAAAATACCTTTGTTCGGAAGATTATAAAAGAATAGAAATATGCGCTTTGAGCGATGAGCAAAGCGCTATTCCAAAATTGTAATATATTTCAATAACTAAGCTGTATCATTTAGCTCAATGCTGATGGCTCACAGCTCAAAGCTAAATAAAATGGATATAACGGTAGAAGAATTAAAAGAAAGACTCGACAAAGGTGAAGACCTGAATTTCCTCGATGTGCGTGAGGATTATGAGTATGAAGAACAAAATCTTGGCGCAAAATTGATTCCTTTGGGTGAATTACCCGATAGAATTGAGGAAATTGAAGATTGGAAAAATAGCGAAGTAATTGTGCATTGCCGTTCGGGTGCAAGATCGGGAAGAGCAAAATCATTCATGGAATCGCAAGGATTTACCAATGTTCGCAATGTAACTGGCGGAATTTTGGCCTATAACGCATTGGATTAAATTATACTAACAAAAGATAGAAAGCCTGTAAAATACAATTTTACAGGCTTTTTTGATAAAGAAGAAAAACATGAACTTCAAAAAACTTAGCATCTCTCCCACCCAATCCATCCAAAATGCAGGATACGATTGGCTTTTAGGCGAAAATACGCTTCCATACGTCACCAACGAAATGATTGAAGTTTCTGAAAAAGAAGCCGAAAATTATTACGAAGCCGCCAAACAGTTATACGAAATGTTCATCGAAGCGGCGCAATACGTAATTGATAACGAACAATTTACCGCTTTAGGAATTCCTGAAAATTTGATAGAAATGGTTAAATATTCATGGGAAAATGATAAAAATTGGCATCTCTACGGTCGTTTTGATTTGTCGGGTGGCTTGGACGGAAAACCCATTAAACTCATTGAATTCAATGCCGATACCGCCACTTGCATTCCCGAAACCGCAACCGTACAATGGGCATCTTTGAAGGCAAATGGCTTGGATGAAAGTTTACAATTTAATACTCTTTTTGAGTCATTGGTCAGTCAATTTAACGAACTCAAAAAGCAAAATCCAGCATTT
Source organism: Arcicella sp. (assembly GCF_964672035.1). Classification (NCBI taxonomy): domain Bacteria; kingdom Pseudomonadati; phylum Bacteroidota; class Cytophagia; order Cytophagales; family Flectobacillaceae; genus Arcicella; species Arcicella sp. Next base: position 7,799 of record NZ_CBABQS010000077.1, on the reverse strand, counting down.
GAACCAACACTTTTGATTTCGACGATGGAAGGTTATCCAGAAGACGATACCAATATGCAAATTTTGGGCGAAGCCGCCGAAGAAGCAGGTTTTGAAGTAACTTTTGAACACATAGAAAACGTCGAATTTTCGGTAGAACAAGGCATTTTTCAGCAAAATGAAGATGGAAATTTTACGAAATATGATTATTGGTTTAAGCTCGTTCCTTGGGAATATATCGGTTGGGACGAACCCGAATTAGCAAAAATCTTAACGGACATCGTGAAGCACAAAAAAGCCCTTGTGATGAATCCAGCCTATACTTTGTTGTTTCAATCGAAAGGAATTTTGAAGGTTTTATGGGATTTATTTCCGAATCATCCACTTTTATTGGAGACCGACAACCAACAATTGGTCAATAAATCTTGCGTAGAAAAAGTATTATTCGGACGAGAAGGAGCAAATGTAAAAATCCTTTCGCCCATAGGCATAACGCTCGAAAAAACGGAAGGAGATTATTTTGAGCAAAAGGTTATTTACCAAGAATACACCGAATTTTTGAAAGACAATGCGGGCAAATATTACCAAGCAGGCGTATTTTTTGCGGGCGAAGGCGCTGGTTTGGGTTTTAGATGTGGCGGAAAAATTATTGATAATAAAGCACAGTTTTGTGGGCATTTGGTGGTGGAAAATTAAAATTTCCACCCAAAAAAACCATCAAAATTCACCTTCATTTGCGTTTTCAATTCCTCCAAATCAATATTTTTAATTTCAGCCATAAGTTGATAACGCTCCATAATTGTTAGCGAATATTCACTATCAGTTTCGAGAAAATAATGGTCGGCGGGAAGAAATTGGAGCATTTCCACAAAACTGTCGTTCATTTGTCGCAAAGGACTCACGGAAAGCATAATTCCTTGGTCAATCAATGATTTTGCCAATTGCTGGTTCCTCCGAAAACCGTGAATTACCCAAGGCGTTTTTCCGTATTTTTTCTTAAAATTTAACACTTGGTCGTATTGCCTCACGCAATGCACAATCACAGGAACGTTGTTTTTATTGGCAAGCATAATGTGCTGATAAAAAACTTCCTCCTGTATTTCCTTGGTTGCCCCTTTCAATTTATCAAGCCCACATTCACCAATTCCTAAGCAATATTTATCGGATAAAAGTGTTTCCATATTCTGCAAATCTGCTTCAGAAAGTACGTCATTTGTCCACCAAGGATGATGTCCAACTGTGAAATATTCGCCTTCATATTTTACGGTTTTGTGCATAGAAATAACTTCCAAAACATTCGAATCGGTAGGGTAAAGATGTTTATGCGTATGAAAATCTATGTACATTTTGAGGTTTTAAGGATTGAGTCCATTCTTGAACGAATAACCTTTTTTGCTTGTTTAAAGTTTATCCTAAAATCAAATAATTCAACAAAATGCCCATTTTACAATCCTCTTATCTACCTTCTCGAATTTGGCGAAATCCGCACGTTTCAACCATTTATCCAAGTGCTTTTCGTAAAGTCGAGGGAGTAAATTATATCCGTGAAAAATTAGCCTTATCAGACGGGGATTTCTTGGATTTAGATTGGTCAAAATCAGCTGAAAACAATTCAAAACTTGCTATTTTTACGCATGGATTCTTAGGAAATTCAACTCGCCCTTATTTATTGGGAGGCGTAAAATCCTTTAATTTAGCCAATTACGATGCTTTAGCATGGAATCATCGGGGATTGGGTGGTGAAAACAATCGCTTTGAAAAGATTACTACCCATGGTAGTTCTGGAGATTTGGAAGAAGTTATTAATTATGTTTTAGCTCAAGAAAAATACACTGAAATCATCTTAGTTGGCTACAGCAAAGGGGGAAATATCTCGATGAAATATGCGGGTGAAAAATCGTCAAATATTCCCAAAGAAATCAAAAAAATCATTGCCATTTCATCGCCAACGCATTTACAAGGAAGCGTCGATGTGATGGGCAAAAAAGGATTTTATACGGAACGTTTTAAATCAAAACTATTAAAATTTTTGTTAAATCGCTCAGATTTAATTGATAGTGAGGCACTTAAAGATTTTCCTAAATTCAAATATTTGGATGATTTTACGGATAATTATATTGCTCCTCTTCATGGGTTCAAAGATGGACGGGATTATTACGAACAATGTGCTGCGATGCACGTAGTGGATAAAATCCGAGTACCAACGTTAATTTTGAATGCCAAAAATGACCCGGTTCTGTCGGAAAGTTGTGCGATGTTAGAAGTAGCGAAAAATTCGGATTATATATTCTCAGAACTGCCAAATCATGGGGGGCATTGTGGTTTTTATCAACCAAATTCCGATGGACTTTATTGGAGTGATACACGGATGATAGAGTTTGTTGAACAACATGAACGTTTTGGTCAGAATAAAGATTGATAACATTCGACTTTGAGTAATACCAGTTGTAAACCAAAAAGCCACTTCTAAAAAAAGGAATGACTTTTTGGTTTTTACAAATATTATTTTCAATTTTGCGTAATCAGTTACGTAATTAGTTACTAAAAAAATTAGGCTATACGAACATCAAATAACAAAATCGAACCGAAGCGTCGGTCGCAACGAAAAAATGGATTTATTAATTGAGTTAGGAGCATTAGCCTTTGCCAGTCGCATGAAACGGATGAGTGAAATTGGTATGCAAAGTGTGGCAGATGTTTATCAATTTTATGGAATTGACTTTGAGGCAAAATACTTTCCATTATTTTATTATTTATCCCAAAAAGAAGAAGCGAGTATTATGGAAATAGCTGATATTCTAAAAGTTACGCACCCTGGAGTTATTCAAATTGCTAAAGAATTAGAAAAAAAAGGATTAATAATTTCCAAAAAATCAGCCGAAGATGCCCGAAAACGTAACTTAAAATTATCTAAAAAAGGAAAGATCTTATTACCCAAACTTCAAAAAATTTGGGCGGATGTAAAAGAAGTAAATACCAACCTTTTTGAATCCAGAAAACATAATATTTTGCTTGCCTTGAAAGAACTTGAAGACGCTTGGGAAGAAAAAAGTTACTTAGAGCGCTTCAAAGAGTTTCATAAATTAACGTAAGATAATTTTCCAAAAATCGTAAATCAATAAACAAATGCAATTAAAAATCTATCAATTAGACGCTTTCACCGACAAAGTTTTTGGTGGAAATCCAGCCGCAGTTATTCCCTTAACCAGATGGCTTTCAGACGAATTAATGCAGAATATTGCTTTAGAAAATAACCTTGCCGAAACCGCATTTTACGTTCCAGTAGGTGATAGATTTCATATCCGTTGGTTCACACCTACTGTTGAAGTGGATTTGTGCGGACACGCCACTTTGGCAACTTCATATCAAATTTTTCACTATGAGAATTATTCAAAATCAATCATAGAATTCAATTCAAGAAGTGGCATTTTGAAGGTTGAAAAGCAAGGAGATTTATTAGAATTAGACTTTCCGATGGATAAATTACAGCCTGCCGAAACGCCCCAAGCACTGATTGATAGTTTGGGAATAACACCCCGAGAAACATTTAAAGGCTTGACAGATTATATGCTCATTTTTGATTCAGAAGCGCAAATAAAAGCATTCATGCCTGATTTCAGAAAAATGGCAGAGGTTGATTGTCGTGGTGTAATCGTTACGGCAAAAGGAATTGAGGTGGATTTCGTTTCAAGATTCTTTGGACCCAATTCTGGCGGAGATGAAGATCCTGTAACGGGTTCGGCACATACAAGTCTGACTCCTTATTGGGCAAAAGTCTTAGGCAAAAACGAATTTAATGCTCGTCAAATTTCAGCAAGAGGCGGTGAATTAGCTTGTAAATTAGTGGGCGAAAGAGTAAAAATTGCGGGAAAAGTAGCTCCTTATTTAGTGGGAGAGATAAATGTGTAATAAAAAATGACCATGATCACAATACAACCATTTGAAAATCAGGATACTGACCATATCGTAAACCTGATTTTAAACATACAACAAAACGAGTTTCAAGTACCAATCACTATCAATGAGCAACAAGATTTACTCAACATTCCCAGTTTTTACCAACACGGAAACGGTAATTTTTGGGTAGCAAAATCTGGTGAAGAAGTGGTGGGAACAATTGCCTTAATTGATTGTGGCGAAAATATTGGTACAATCAGAAAAATGTTCGTCAAAAAAGAATTCAGAGGAAAAGAATACGGAATTGCCCAAAAATTATTGGATATTTTGGAAGAATCTTCTCGTGAAAACAACATAAAAAACCTTTATCTTGGCACGCTGGAAAGACTTCAAGCCGCCATTAGGTTTTACGAACGAAACGGATTTACTTTAATTGAAAAACAAAATTTGCCATCTGTTTTTCCTTTAATGCCCGTTGATACGCATTTTTTTGAAAAAGAAATTTAGAAAAACACTGGTTCAAGTCTCCAGACTTGAACATTACTGAGCCTTCAGGCTTAAACGAAAAAATCATGGAAAAATCAATACAAATCTTTGAATATCAGGAAGTTTACAAAGAAGACTTCAAAAGAATCAACGTTGAATGGATTGAAAAATTCTTCACCGTTGAACCTCATGATTTAGAGCAATTGGACGACCCTCAAAGTATTATTAATGAAGGTGGACAAATTTATTTCGCCAAATTAGGAGAAGAAATTGTGGGAACTGCCGCCCTTGTTCACGATGGAAACAATGACTATGAACTGGCTAAAATGGGCGTTTCTCCCAATGCACAGGGCTTAGGTTTGGGCAAAAAACTTTGTATAGTAGCCATTGAAGAAGCAAAAAAACGCAAAGCAAAATCATTGTATTTACGTTCAAATCGTTCCCTTACACCCGCAATTTCCATGTATTTAAGCGTTGGATTTGTGGAAGTTCCTTTGGATGCTTCCCATTATAAAAGAGCAAATATAAAAATGGATTATCCGTTATGATAGACGACCTCATACAAAAAATTGTATATTTACAAGATACCGCCAATCGAAAATACTTCCCAAAAGGCATTTTTGAGTCGTATCGAAGTAATAAATACCTTCACTATCAGCGCCCAGATACGAATGTTTTTTTTACAGCAATTACCGTTTTTACACTCAATAATATCAAGGAATTTTTATCGCCTGAATCGCAAATGTTAGTTGAACAAATTACTAAAAAAGCTGTTCGTAGTTACCCATTATTCAAGAATAAAGATGGATTAAATACGTATAATTTCTTTCAAACAAATCCTTCGCAACACTTTCCACACGGTAACATTCTGCACCGTTTCAATCACTTCAAAATTCCCGATGATATTGATGACACAGCCATGATTTACATGACGCTTCCGCATACAAAAGAAGAAGCTAAGTGGCTACAAACCAAATTAATAAGTCATTCAAATAACTATAGAAATGAAATAAAAAACGTTTTCCCAGCATACAAAAATCTGAAAGCTTATTCAACGTGGTTTGGCAAAGACATGTACATAGAATTTGACGCTTGTGCTTTGTCAAATATGCTTTATTGCCTATTATCTTTCGGTCTGGAATTAGACGAATACGGGCATGATTCTGTAAAATATATTCAACAAATTATTCTTACAAATCAACACATTGAACAACCTTTTCGGGTGGCTCATCAATACGCCCGCACGCCACTGATTATGTACCATGTCATGCGACTGATGAATAAATTTCACATTTCCGAATTAGAAATTTGTCGTGAAAAATTAGAAGCAGACATTTTGTATTATTTAAAGAATAAGGGTTTGGAAATAATGGATAGAATTTTGTTAGAAATTGCTCTCGGACGAGTTGTCTGTGAGGACACATACAACGGCATAAATAGTAAAACCAATATAAATAAAAACGACGTCAAGATTCCTAATCTTAACGTCGTTGATACAAATTCTCCATTTTTTATCGCTGGCCTTTTAACGGCCTACGAAAATCCGATACTTTATAAAATCTCATCTTCTAAACTATTCCATATAAACTGGACTTGTGAAGCCCATTCCTTGGCTTTATTAGCAGAATGGATGGTTGCTACTTCAAAAACGTAGAAGGATTTCCAGTAATAGTAACTTCACAACTATCCCCCAAAATAATATTTTTAGCAAGAATGTTCGAGTAGTTAAGATTCAAGATAGAGTGCTTCGGCAAAGTAAGATTCAATAGCTTTATCTCACTCTCTTTCATCGAAATTTCCGTTTTTTCTTTACTCTTAATATCTACTTTATCAAAATGACATTTTCTAAACTCAACGCTACTATTTTTAAGTGATGTTATGACAAAATCTCCTGATTGAAAAGTGCTATCAATGTAAATGGGCGTACCATCTTGATAATTTAATCTAAGCTTTTTAGTAATCGACATGGTGGGTAATTGGGGCGTATAAATCGTTACATTTCCAATATCTCCAATTCTCAAGTTAGCCATATCTCCTTGATAATCAATACGAAGCGAATCTTTATCTGTTTTATTCAGGACAATTTCATATTTTTCACCATGCTTAAAAGTTACATACGAAGTATAAAAAAGATTCAAGTATTTCATGGCTTTTAAGTCGATTCTCAATTCATTTGCCAACGGATTTGCTAAGGCTTTTTGATACGCTCCACGCATCACAAAAGCGTAAGAAAATATTCCCAAAAAACGATACAAATTCCAGTACCGATTAATAATTTATTTGATGTTTTCATATTATTTTCTCTTAAACGTTAAACTGCCTTAAACTCCTCGAATCTATCTTTTAATTCCTTGAAATCAATTCCCAATAATTGAATATTCTTGAAAAATAACGGCAAATCGTTCTGTAAAAAATCATCCTTTTTGAAAGCCATTACTTTCTCCACCGCTTCATCCGAAACAAAATATCCCATACCTCTTTTCGTGAAAATAATATCTTTTTGCTGGAGGAATTCCACGGTTCTTGCCACCGTATTTGGATTAACTTCTAATTGTACTGCCAACTCACGGACGGATGGAATTTTGTCACCCACCGCCCATTGTTTCAGCAGGATACGCTCGCAAATAAACTCGGCTATTTGGAGGTATATCGCTTTATTGTCTCTAAATTCCATCGCTTTATACTTGTTTTTCTTTAAGTTTGAAATATGCAGTTACCAAAAGAATTAGTGGTAAAACATATATTAAAATAACCCTAAAGATATTACTAAAATTGTCTTTGGTCGGTTTAAGTAACTCCCGACTGTATCCCTTATTTTGAAATTGTTGAGTAATATCATTAAGGAATAATTTGTTACTTAAATACGCAATAATCCCAATTAAAAACAGCAATGCAAAGCCCATAAAAGCTGTTTTAATGTAGGACCGACCTTCAAATTGAGCCGCACCCATCAAAACAAATGTTTGAATAACCAGCCAAAATCCAATAATTTCTCTACCCATTTCCCTTATATTTTTACTATTGAGGATAAAAGTATGAAGTTGGATATTTTTTACTGCTGGTACTTTTAATCCATCTTTTATGTTATTCCCAATCGTCACAAACCCCAAATCAACCACATAAAATAAGGACAAAAACACGATTGGGAGAAGGATAAAAGCATAAAATACGCCCGCTAAAAATTTCTCAAAATGAGAGGCAGGCACTAATAAAAAACTCGTACTACTATTCTTGTCTGAAAGGTCTTTAAATACGTAATTCGTCAAGACTGAACCTCCAAAATAAAAGCTAAGTAACGTGTAAATAATAAGTTGGTCTAATTAATTTTCAAAATATTGTATCTTCGTATTCAATACTGACTTTTAGTTTTATGGAAATTACTCTCGAAGAACGCAATTATTTCAATCAATTAGATGAACGCCAACAACGCTTATATG
>NZ_CBABQS010000076.1:0-21592 GCF_964672035.1 Arcicella sp. | reverse complement strand
TAAAATTTTGACATCAAAGTTTTCTTTGATATTTTACCACTGAGAATCGGTTAAATCTGATGGATACATCAGAAAGTAAATTTATGGTTTGACAACTCAAATTTACTGACCGATTCTCATTTTTCGTGAAACTTTAGACAACCTCTAAGGTATACTGTTGGCATGACACCTTATGCCTGTATAATCAGGCAGATAATAAAAATAATGAAATCCGTAAAATTAAAATACCCATTAATCAGATTAAGCGAGAATCGGTATCAGTAGGAAGTTTTTATGGAAGTGGTATAAATTGGTGGGGAATCTTAATCGGTATTCTAATTTTTGCAGGTGTAATATTTGGTTACCGTTATTGGAAGGAATAAAAATCTTGAAATTGAAAGCAATAATGATAGGAAGGGTTCAGTACAATTTACGAAGCAATAGCAAATAATTTTGCGAGAAATGATAAATAAACATGAAGAAGGAGGGGTAGAGGTAAATCAATTTAATGAACTTTCAGAAATATCTCATAAGGCTACTAATAACCAACGAAAAATCAGGAATGCAGTAATAAAAACCCTCGGTATAAAACTGCCTACTATCACTAATTTGGAAGAAAATATCATTACAAATCAGATAGCAGAAGACAAACGGTCTTATCGTTATGTACTGACAAATGAAGCGTTTGAATTATTGAGAGGGTTGTCTATTTGAAAGAAAGAGATTGTACACAAAAAAAGAGCGTTGTGCCTACAATACTCTTTTTTTGTGCCTACAATCGGGGTTATTGTTGTGCGTGCCTACAAATTAGCCAAAATATTACCGTTTGTATTGGGCTTAGATTTATTTATACTGGACAGATTGAGGATTCTAACGCCCAAAACACGTTCAATATCTGAAATGGTTTCAATGGTAAAATTATGCGTTCCGCTCAACCATTTAGTAATTTCTGACGGTTTACGACCTACTTTGTCGGCAAATTGTTTTTTGCCTAAACCTTTTGCCTTCATTGCATCATCAATGATACAGGCAATTCGCATTTTTCGGTCTGTGCGTGCTTGTTGTTCGGGTGTTATTTCGGCTAATAAATTATCTAAAAGTGCCATTGTTGTATGTTTTAAAAGTCTTCGTTATCGTCTAAATCTTCAAAAATAAAATCTCCTGCAAAATCGTTAAAACTACTATTCCATTTTAAATCGCCATTCTGCATCGCTTGGCTCAGGCGTTTTGATATTTCACGGAGAAGGTAATTTTCTTTCTTTAATTTCGGGTCGTCCTGCAAAGTTCTTACATTCTTTGCACCGCCACCGCCTAAAACCAATAGTACCGAACCATAACGAATACAATAAAGACGTAATTTACGATTAGATTCATCGTAGAGTGCTTCAACGCCATCACCAAGTTTACCTTCGGCTTTTTTGAAAAGATGCTCTCTTGCACCTTCTTTGGTGGAAATACTCTTAATTCTTGTCAAGATTTCGAGTAATTCATTGTGATAGGTTTCGTCATTTTTATCTAAAAAATGCTCAAATAAATTTTTATCGTCATTATCAACAACGATTGAATAAATTTGAGTCTTTTGACCGCTTAGTTTATCTAATTTTACGAGTTTTAATTTCACTTTTAACTAAAATTTTACGAAGATAGTTCAATATCTGAAAACTAACAAAAAATTTATGGATTGCTTGCAATACAATCAAAGAACGTTTTCCTTGCATTTATGTTAATTGCTGTGCTTACAATTCGTTAACACTACAAAGAGAAATTTTTTAAATTTGAGTTTCGTATCAACTATGGTAAATTAGGTAGTACTATTAGTATAAATGAATGAAATTCAATCAGAATTAAATGACAATAAGAGTTGATAAAAATGCAACCAAAGAGGATATTATCAAGATTTTAGGGATGTTTGATAAGCGTAAAAAGCCATTTGAGGTACGGGACTTTATTGGAAAAATAAAGTTTAGGACAGATATTCTCGAATTACAAAAAGACCTTAGATTAGAGGTACAGTAAGTGCCTTTTTGTTAGAAAATTTTAAAAGATAAGCGAATTCTAATAATTTTTATGAATCTAAAATGATGGAGAATGTTTTACTTCAAATTTATAATATGATTTGTAGAGAGTCTTTAGCTTCATACACACAAATTATTTTAGTTGTTTTTAACAAAATTCGATGTTAAATGATAGTAATTTCGTTACTACTCAGGTTCTATTTTCTATAAATAATACAATTTATGATTAGTTACTTTAGAATATTCTCATAAAAACGTGTTCCAAAATTTTGATTTACTTTAATTTTTGTAGTTTACTGCCAATTTTCAATGAAATAGTTGAATTTCATTGAAATAGTCATATTTTTATTCAAAATAATCAATAAAAGAACCTGAGTAGTTGCGTTATTTCTATCAAATACCTGACTAATATTTCTGACTTTTAGGAATTATTGGTATAATCGCATAAAAAAACCCTTATATGTAGTATATAAGGGTTTAATGTTATTTGTAGAGAGCGAGGGATTCGAACCCCCGGACCTGTAACAGTCAACAGTTTTCAAGACTGCCGCAATCGACCACTCTGCCAGCTCTCTGTGTTTGATGATGCAAAATTAGGGCTTTCTTTCTTTCTATACAAATCTGAATGGAAAATATTTTTTCACTCATTGGTCATTTTGCTTGCCAACCACTGATTATCAGATAGATAAATTTGTAAAAACTTTTTCACATTATATTTCGTATATAGTATAAAGCAGGAGTTTTAGCGAGAATTGCCCTATTTTGGGCTTTTTTTCATTTTTAAATCACAAAAACATAAACAACATGAAAAACTTAGGAGTAATTTTATTTATGGGAATCATCATCATGGCTTGTAGCAGTTATACACAGCAAGACAAACCTAAAAAGTTTGAAGTAACTAAAACTGAAATGGAGTGGAAAAAGCAATTAACACCTGAACAATACACCGTTACCCGTCAGAAAGGCACTGAACGTGCGTTCACAGGAAATACTTGGGATAATCACGAAAAAGGAAAGTATGAGTGTATCTGTTGTAAGCAAGAATTATTCACTTCGGATACAAAATTTGAATCTGGCACAGGTTGGCCATCATTTTGGGCCCCTGTAAAAAAAGAAAATGTATTAGTAGCAACTGATAATTCATACGGAATGTCTCGTGATGAAGTGTTGTGTAGTCGTTGTGGAGCGCATTTGGGACACGTTTTTGATGATGGTCCAAAACCAACTGGAAAACGTTTTTGTATGAATTCGGCTTCGCTCAATTTTGTAAAGAAATAAGTTAGCCTGTTGAATATAGTAAAGCGTTAAACCCTTGAAGATTGGAAACATTTTCCGTAACATCTTTAAAGGTTTAACGCTTTAACTTTTCTAACACCTCAAACTTTCCAAACTTTTATCGTAAATTGTACTTTAATTTAGATACACAAATAAGCGTAAGATGGACAAAATAAAGCAACTCATTCAAAATCTTTGGATTACCTTCACTACTTCCTTGTTAAATACCCTGCACTGGTTATGGGTTCAAGTGGATATTTTGTTGGTAAAAATATTCGGAGAGGAGAAAGTAGCCACTTTTTATAAAAGACTTGATATTGTAAGAGGAACCTATTCAGATACGAAATATAAGGTTAAAGCAGCCGTTGTTCAACGTATCGATAAAGATTCTGTTTATTATAATCGTATTAAAAAATATTGGAAAATATTTGGTTGGACTGTTTTTGCAGGATTTTTCTATATTTTTTGTATTCAAACCAATTTCCTATATCTCACGGGTGAAATGCCTTCGGTTGGAGAATTGCAAAATCCCAAATTATCACAATCTTCCGAAATTTATTCTTCTGATAACGTTTTGATGGGGAAATACTTCTTAGAAAATCGTACCCCGATAAAAAATTACGATGAACTTTCTCCGTATTTAGTCAAAGCATTAGTGGCCACGGAAGATTCACGTTTTTATCAACACTCTGGCATTGACTTTAGGGCATTATTTGGGGTGGCACTTGGGGTAGTAACAGGCGCAAGTGAACGTGGGGGTGGAAGTACTATTACCCAACAATTAGCCAAAAATCTTTTCAAAACTCGCAAGAAGGAAGGCTTTACTAAAAAAGGATTATTAGCCTATATTCCAGGAGTTAAAACGTTGGTAGTCAAGACAAAAGAATGGTTGACTGCCGTTAAATTGGAACGATATTATACCAAAGATGAGATAATTTTATGGTATTTGAACACAGTTGATTTTGGTAGTAATTCTTACGGGATAAAAGTGGCCGCAAAAACATACTTTAATACTTCTCCAGATAGCTTAAAAATTCAAGAAGCAGCGGTTTTGGTAGGAATGCAAAAAGCAACCAATACGTATAATCCAAGAAGGAATTATGATAAATCGTTGGTCAGAAGAAATACGGTTTTATCACGCATGGTGAAGGCAAATTATTTGTCAAAATCAGAATACGAATCGTTGATAAAATTACCGATTGTCTTGAAAGTTAATGAAGAAACGGCTTATGATGGCACCAGTAATTATTTTAAAACTGCCGTAGCAAAAGCCTTAGAAAAATGGGCCGATTCGAGTGATGTTGATTTAGATTTATACAGAGATGGCTTAAAAATTATCACAACAATTGATTCTCGTATGCAGACTTATGCAGAGACATCCGTGCAGGAAGGCATGAAGGTTTTGCAGAAAAGTTTTGATAACCAATGGTCAGGGAAAAATCCTTGGGCGGATGAAAAAGGCGTTGAAATTCCTGGATTTGTGGATACGGTGGCAAAACGAACGTCATACTATAAGATTTTAGCTAAAAAATATAATAACAATTCGGATTCTATTTGGTATTATATGAAAAATGTAAAGCGGAAAATGTGGGTATTTTCAAGAAATGGGTCAGGTGAGGAGCAAATGACTATGAGTGCCTACGATTCAATTGTGTATTATAAAAAATTCTTGCAGGCTGGAATGATGTCAATGGATCCATTTACAGGACACGTTAAAGCGTGGGTTGGCGGACTTGACTTTCAGTACTTTAAATATGACCACGTTAATCAGGGTCGGCGTCAGCCAGGTTCTACTTTCAAACCTTTTGTCTATACTACTGCCATTGATGGCGCTAAAAATATGTCTCCTTGTTCTCAAATTAGGGACGAGCCCTTCGAGATAGAGTATGTAGAAAATGGAGAGAAAAAAATATGGAAACCACACAATGCGGATGGAAAATTTAGCTATACCACGATGTCATTACGAAGGGCAATGGCTCGTTCAATCAATTCATGTGCCGCTAAATTGACGGATGAAGTGGGGGCTGATTCTGTGGCTTATTACGCTAAGCAGATGGGTATAAAAAGTTATCTTTCACCCGTTGCTTCCATCGGTTTGGGGTCGAATGATGTTACGCTTTTTGAATTAGTGGGCGCTTATGGATGCTTTCTGAACGAAGGAATTCATACGGAACCTATGTTAGTAGTTGAAATTCAAGACCGTAATGGCAACATTATTCATACTTTTGAACCTGAACGCCATCAAGCCATCAAGAAAGAATCTGCTTTATTGATGCGATATATGCTCGAAGGAGGCTTGGAAGAACAAGGGGGAACATCCCAAAATCTATGGTCGTTCAAAGATTTATTTGATGGTAAAGACCGCTATAAATCAAGGTTTGCGGGTAAAACAGGAACAACTTCTAATCATTCAGATGGTTGGTACATGGGTTTAACAAGCAATTTAGTGACAGGCACTTGGGTAGGAGGGGACGACCGTTCCATTCACTTTAAAAGTGGGTCGTTGGGAGAAGGCTCAAAAACTGCTTTGCCTTTATTCGGGCGATATATGTCTAAAATTATCAAAGATCCAACGTTAGAAGCTTATCATCCCGTTCCATTTGCAAAACTTGACCCTAAAAGGATTTCAAAAGAATTCAATTGTACTGCTACGTATGCTGCACGTACGGATACTTTATATTATGACAGTACATTTGTGGGTTCTGATTCGATTGTTTTACCATCAAATAAGCCAATTGAAGTAAAACCAGATAGTACGATTAAGTAGTAGGATTTTACCTATATTCTATGTGGTTGCAAAATAATTACCCAATATGACTAAAGAACAAATTTTAATATACTTTCAAGAACTTCAAGATAATATTTGCAAAGCCATAGAAAAAGCCGATGGCTCCGCAAAATTTCACGAAGATAATTGGCAACGTGAAGGTGGTGGTGGCGGAAGAAGTCATGTCATTCAAAATGGAAATGTTATTGAAAAAGGGGGAGTAATGTTCTCGGCTGTTTGGGGAGATTTGCACGAAAAAATGTTGGCATCCATGGGGCTTACGGAGAAAGTTGATTTCTTCGCTACTGGCGTGTCCATCGTTATCCATCCGCAAAGTCCATTAGTGCCAATTATACACATGAATGTTCGCTATTTTGAAATGTCGAACGGAACATTTTGGTTTGGTGGAGGCATCGATTTAACACCGCATTATGTAGTTGAAGAAGATGCAAAATGGTTTCATAATTATTTAAAAAATGCTTGTGATAAACACGATAAGGCCTATTATTCGAAATTTAAAACGTGGGCGGATGATTATTTTTTCAATACGCATCGAAATGAAACTCGTGGAATTGGCGGAATATTTTTTGATTATCAGAAAACGGATGAAACACGAAATAAGCAACAATTATTTGATTTTGTAAAGGAAATTGGTGAATCTTTTGTGCCAATTTATACCCATCTTATGAAGAAAAATAAGAGCTTACCCTTTACAGAAAAAGAGAAAACGTTTCAAATGCTTCGCCGTGGAAGATACGTAGAATTTAATTTGGTACACGACCGAGGCACTAAATTCGGACTCGAAACCAACGGTAGAACAGAATCCATTTTGATGTCGATGCCTCCCGTGGCTAATTGGGTTTATAATTATCAAGCCGAGGAAGGTTCGGAAGAAGAAAAAACTTTAGGGCTTTTGAAAAAAGGGATTAATTGGGTATAGAATATATCGGGATATTATTTGCAAAATGAAGAGGTCGTCAAGCAATTGATTACCTCTTTTGTTTTCCGTCATGTAAATTCCTTACTTATGAAACGTTTTTATATTCTTTAGATTTCATAACAGTATTCCCTTTAATTCGTTATTTTTTTAACAATTTTAAACCTTTCGGATTCTTGCTAAATACCCAAATAATCCAATGCCAGAAACTAACACTAACATACACAACGAGAATTGAATCAAGGAAGGTTTGATGACCACCATTGCTCCAAAAAATTGAATAATTAAAATGATGTATAGTAAATTGGCAATTCCTTCTCTGGGCATTTTACTAATTACGAAAGCACCTAAAGGAGCGAATATAGCGACAAATGGAACACATGCCAACCAAATTTCAAAAGCTTCGGGTTGAAAATCATTGATGAGTTGGGTATGAATAAAAAGCCCCAGAATCGTTTCAATGGTCATGATAATGACTGACGAAGGTGTGGCAACTTTTTCACTTACTCGGTAATAAATAGTCATTAAACAAAAAGTGAAAATATTAATTCCTGTGCCAAAAATGGATGAAATAATCCCACCAACCAATCCGAAAATAATTAATCTTCCTCGATCAGAATTTTGAAAATCTTGAATTTTATTAAAAACTTCCCTTTGTGGACGACGATTTTGCAGCCATAAGGCGATTCCAAAACTTAAATAAAGTGATACGAAAAATAGTTTTGCTTGAACGGGAGAAACATAAGGAACTACGTAATAAGTACCGAAAAATAAACCAAATACCCCACCAATTGTGACGAAGATGATATAATTCCAATCCACTTTCAATTTCAATCCTATAATTAATAAAGAAGCGGAAGTCATGCCAATACTCTGAATAGCAAAAGCAAAATTTCGGGCAATTGGGGGAGCTATTTTTAGAATCAACGTAAAGATGGGGTACGCAATTGCCGCACTTCCTTCAGGGCTTGCTCCGGCGATAAAAGAACCAAAAATCATGGTAATTACCGTAGCCCATTGACGAGTGTAGATTTCAAAACTCTTATGGCTAAACATATACCATAACCAGCTGCTTAGTACAAAGATTAGAAAAATTAAATATATCCAAGGAATTCTCGTTTTCTGGATTTTGTTGGATAGCATAAAGATTTTGCGTTAATTTACTGCTCGGTAAGTGTTCCTTACAAATTTAGTTAATAATAAAGATTTTAAGATTGAGCAATGAAAAATTTTGAAGAAGTATTACAAAAATTAGTCGATGAGCAGGATTTTTTAAAGGGAATTCAAACTCGGATTGTGGATAATTATGACATTATGATTAAAAATCAGCAGCAAAACGCTGATAATCATGAAATGGTAATTCAGAACCAATCGACCATTATCCGTAATCAAGAAATTATTGTTAATAACCAGATGAACATCGTTCGGAACCAGAAGCAAATTGCCCAAAACCAAGTAACGCTTGATGTGATTGAACAAACACAGATTTTTTTACTAAATGCCTTGAAGAAATTGACAGGCAGTGATGAAAATTTACAAGAAACCCGAAAATTTGTTGATAGTATTAGAAAAGCCAGTGAAGAAAGTAGAAAAGGTCAGAGCTTGAACGATTCTTCAACGCTCTAATTTATCCATGAATAGAGACATGAATACCTAAATACTTGCCAATTTCTCCTCCAAAAGTCTAATTTGAGTCTGTAAGGATTTAATTTCCGAAATCTTGCTCTCCGTAAGTTGCTTTACCAATTGTAGCTGAACTTCTAAGGCTTGCACTTGTTGATGCAACAATTTATTTTGAAATTCTAACTGTTTACTCGGGTCGCTAAAATCATTTTTATCGTTCGTTTTTCGGTCAGAATTCCTGTTTAAAGAACTTTCTTGTATCTCTTCAATATTCATTTCCGAGAAATCGACATTTTGCAAATCATCTAAATTTGTTCCGAAATACCGACAAATTGCCTCGCAAACATCCAAAGATGGAAGTGTATGAGCATTTTCATAATCTGATAAAGCACTTTTACTTACGCCAAGCGTTTTTCCTAATACTTCTAAGGTTAGTTTATTCTTTTTTCTGAGCAATCTGAGATTGGTATTAAATCTATTTTCCATTAATCAGGAATTTTTTATTATTTTTCCAAATAGTTGGAAATTTTAATTAAAACTATTTTCTTTGTGTGCAATTTAACCATTTTTCCTGATTTTTCCAGAAATCAGGAAATGCTTCCAACAACTGTCTCTTTTAACTATAAAAACAATTTTAAAATGATTAAATCTTTACAGCTTATTACTGCCTTATTGTTTGGATTAAATCTGGCAAGTCAAAATATTTTAGCGCAAGGATGTGTGGCTGTTCGCCACATGAGTTGTGCCGCTGGAACTGGAGCAAATGCCTCTTCAATGATGCGCCCTGGGCAATGGCAAGTATCAATGGGTTTCCGAAGTCTATATTCCCATCGTCATTTTGTGGGTACTGAATATCAAGAAGTTCGTGCCATAAACGATACAGAGGTTAAAAATTATTCTGAGGGGCTTGATATTGGAATTACTTATTCCGTAACTGACCGTTTGAGTGTAACTTTAAACATTCCATTGGCCAGCAATACCCGTGAATCAAAATATGAACATTATGGGAATGGTACAATCGCCGCTCCAATGCCATATTTTAGTACGAAATCTTCTGGTTTAGGCGATATGCGTTTGGGCGTAAGCTATTGGTTATCTGACCCTTTGAAAAACATGAATGGAAACGTTTCTTTGGGTTTGGGCGTGAAAGCTCCAACGGGTAATTCTAATGTACAAGACGGTTTCCATAAATTAGATAAAGAAGGAAAAGACTATCTTCAAACTAAAGCGGTTGACCAATCTATCCAATTAGGTGATGGTGGCTGGGGTATCAATCTTGAGATTCAGGGTTATCAAAAACTATTCTCAAAGGCTTCGGTTTATTACAACGCATTTTATATGTTCAATCCGCAAAATACAAATAATACTTACAATAGTATTTTGGGAGATAATGTGCAAAATCCAATCACGGTTAAACATTCAATTTCAGATCAGTTTGCGGCTCGTGTGGGTGTTGCTTATGCTTTATTGCCAAAATATGGTATTTCTGCAAGCTTAGGTGGACGTGTTGAAGGTATTCCATCGGAAGATGTTTTCGGAAAAAGCGAAGGTTTCCGTCGTCCAGGTTATATTATTTCAATTGAACCTGGTATTGCCTACATGAACAAACGTAATACACTTGCGTTGAACGTGCCCATTGCCACAACCAGAAATCGTACTCGTTCGTATTCAGATTTGAAATATGGCGGGCAAGGAGATGCAGCTTTTGCAGATTATTTTATTTCGGCAACACTTTCTCATAGATTTTAGGAACTTTGCCTTGCTTTGATAGATGGATTGACACTCTTTAAAATTAAATTATCCCCAAAAAATGAAAATATTTACCAAACTGAGTTTTACGTTTATGCTTACTCTTGTAAGTCTTTTTGCCCATGCCCAAATGATGAACGATGGTATTTTTATGGCCAAAGGAAATTTTTGTGGAGGATTGACGTATGCTAATGACTCTTGGAAAAATTACTGGGAAGGTACAATATATCGTGAAAATAAAAACCTTGGTACACTCACAACGCAGTCTGTCATACTGATGGGAAATTACGGAATTTCTGACCGTTTTAATGTAATGTTTTCGCTCCCGTATATTATCACGAAGGCTTCGGCGGGTACTTCACAAGGCATGAGTGGCATGCAAGATTTAACGATGTCCGTCAAATATCGATTAATTCAAACGCATAATCTTTCGGTAATTGGTTCCATTGGCGGTTCAATTCCAACGAATAATTATGTAGCCGATTATCTTCCTTTTGCCATTGGTACTCAATCAAAAACTGGTTTTGCCAGAGGAATTTTGTATTATACTTTACCCGCAAATTTGGCTTTAACAGCGCATGGAACTTACACTGCTCGTTCAAATATCAGAGCGGATAGAGAAATGTACTATGCTGGAAAAGCATATTTTACACCTGAAATGACACTGCCAGATGTTGTGAATTTTGGTGGAAAATTCGGTCATTACTCTTATCGTTGGCAATTAGAAGCCACTTATGACCAACAGATTACGCAAGGAACACTTGATATTCGTAGAAACGATATGCCAGCACTTTGTGATAAATTTGATTATCAAAGAGTAGGTTTCATTGCTGCTTATCGAGTGCCAGCCTTGAAAGATTTGCAAATAATGGTTACGGGTGGAAAGATTCTATCGGGTCGTAATGTAGGAGAGTCAATGTCGTATTCAATTGGAATTTCAAAGTATATTGATTTCCGTAAAAATAAAACGGCAGGTATTCCAAGCGGTCCAATTTGTCGTCCAGGTGAAATGAAGCATGAAGTTAATGGAGAAATGAAAATTGGCGATCATAAATAGAAAGTAAATTTTCGCATTTTACTGTTTAAAGGTTTATTTCCAAAGTGCTTAATATTAGTTACACACTTTCAATTAATTACACATTGATAATTACTATAATGTCATTCCAAATGAAAACGATTAGTACCAAAAATATAAAATTAATTTTCCTCGCAATATTGCTAATTGCAGGGATTTCATCTTGCGAAAAGTATCTTGACAGAGATGGAACAGAATTGGGTGCATTGAATCCAATCAATACCGATGTCGCCGCAGGCGCTTGGAAAACGTATACAGGCACGGTGGTTGCTGATTATGCAACCGTTGTAACCACACCTTATGCGGTTACTTCTGCGAAATATCTTGCAGAAATTGAAGAAGTAAAATCGGAAGTTGGTAAAATTGACGATGCTCGTCGTGAGGTAATTCGTTATTGGAACGGTGGTGGTGTTTTGCGTTGGAATCAAATCATGCGTGAATTGGTGGCTAAAAATAATTTACCTCCTGCTGAAAATTCGGATTTTTCTAAAAGTACAACATTTCCGTACCCATTACCTAATTCGGCAGACCCTGATAATTTGAGTGGGAGCGGCACAACTTTCCCTTTTTCAAATCCTCCATATGCGGCTCGTGCCTATTCTTATGTGTCTGTCGCTCAGTACGATGCACTCGTAATGGCGATGGCTTTGAAAGCAAGATATGCTCGTAAATCGCCCAATGCAGTTGATGCGAGCATTGTTCCAATCATTGTAGCTGCGCCAAAATTGAATTCTTTTCCTTCGGAAGATGCGGTAATGGCGGCAGTAAGTTATGAGTTTTTGAAAAGATTATTTCCACAATCTGCCGATACGCTTTATTTATATAAGAGAAAAGAGGAGCAGAAATGGTTTAAATTATGGGCTGGTATTTCAACTCGTTCGGATATTGAAGCAGGGGAGAAATTAGGGAAAGCGGTGTATGCAAAGGTTTTTGCCCGTTTCAGAGCCGACGGAATGGCAAATGCCGTAGGTACGCAAGCCAAATGGGATAGTTTGACAAAGCGTTGTGAAGAAAGAGGTGAGATTGCGTGGAAATCACTGGAAGACGCTCCCCGTCCTCCGATGTTGGCCATGTATGGCAACGTATCAACTTGGAATATGGACAGAGCAACCTTGACGGCCATTAGTGCTTCGATACCACCACTTTTAACAAAATCGGCTGAGTTTCAAGCACAGGTTGCGGAAGTAAAAAGTTATACCGAAAATCCTACTCGTGAAAATATTGCCATCGTTCATTTTTGGGCGGATGGTGCAGGAACCCACACACCTCCTGGACACTGGAATCAAATTGCGGAGAAGTATATTGTAGCTGCCAGACAATCGGAAGTTAGAACAGCTCGTAATTATGCACTTTTAAATACTGCCATGATGGATGCCTCTGTAAGTTGCTGGTATACAAAGAGTTTCTATTACTTTCCACGTCCATCACAGATGGATCCGAGCATAAAAACATTAACAGGATTACCTAACTTTCCATCTTATACATCGGGGCATTCAACGTTTTCAGCGGCGGCAGCAACGGTGTTAAGTTATATTTTTCCAGACGGTGCAAGTTCATTTCAAGCGCAAGCACAGGAGGCTTCCATGTCTCGTTTGTACGGTGGAATTCATTACAGAATGGACTGTGAAGGGGGCTTGAAAATTGGAAAAGCAGTGGGAGATCAAGCCGTTTTACGTGGACAAAGTGACGGGGTTCAATAGAAAAGAAATGTATTAATTAATAATTTAAATAGTGGTTAGTGTTGCAAACTTCTGCCGAAATTTTCGGCAGAAGTTTTTTTTTAATTTTTGTTTTACTTATCAAAATGGATTTTAAAATTATTATCACGTATTTATTTAAAAAGGACGGCATCGCTTTAAGCGATGCCGTCCTTAAAATACCCATTCGATTGCTAAATAACAGTGTATTTAGTGATTTTAACTAAGATATTATATTTAAAATCAATCTTAAAATGGATTTTAAAATTTACTAAATATCAACTTCTTCTGCTTCCCAAACAATATTTTTCTTCTTTCCAACTTGTAACACAATACGAGTTGGTGTTGGCAATAAGATTAATTTGGCTGTTGCCGCAGGATCTGCTTCTAATTCTATTAATACACCCGCATCTTTCCCTACTTCAATACCACCGTCGGCGGTTTCCTTAAAAGTTTTTGCCAAATAAGCTGTTGGTAATAAAACATCAGATTCTGGGCAATATTCTTTATGAATGTCACTAAGAACGCCTTCTAAATAATCGCCATATTTTTCGTTAAAATCGTCTTCTAAATCGTGTAGTGCCTCTTCTACATCATCATAATCACGGTGGTCGTAACCCATTTGGCTTAATACTACTCTTTTTTCAAATAAAGAAAGGAGGTCTTTGTCAAGTGCTTGAATATTCATTGAAATTTGATTTTCGTTGGTTTGTTTCTGCAAATTTGCAAACTACTGATTTAAACACAAAGATTTAAGGAGTTTTTATTTATGATTAGCATTCAATTCTGGGCAATTAGTTTACAGAAAATGTGTTGAAATAAAGCTAAAATTTTCATCAAATGCACCAAAATTAATCGCTGTAAATCTTAAACTAAAAACGCTAAAACCTTCAAATCCCAATCATTTTGGGGATTGTGAAAGATTTTTCCTTGACTGATTTCGAGGGGAGAAGGGATATTGTTGTAGTATAATTGCCCAGTGCCAAGACCTTGAGGCATGGTATTATTGAATTCGGCGGTGAATTGGGTGATGGCATTTAAACCAACGTTCGATTCTAAAGCGGAGGTAAGCCACCAGCCAATTTTAAGGCGATTGGCGTTCTCAATCCATTCTCTACATTGCTGAAAACCTCCCAAAAGTGTTGGTTTCAGAATAATGTATTGAGGCATTATTTTCTTTAACAACTTGTATTTATCAGTGTATTCTCGAATGCCGATGAGTTCTTCGTCTAATGCAATCGGCAAGGGCGTATTCTGACACAGTTCAGCCATCAAGTCTTCATTTCCTTGACGAATGGGCTGTTCGATGGAATGAAGCTTAAATTCGGCTAATTTTTGCAGTTTTGAAAATACTTCATGGATTGAAAAAGCACCATTTGCGTCCACTCTTAGCGTAATTTTACTATCGTCGTAACGTTCACGAATATAAGCTAAAACTTCACATTCTTTCTTAAAATCAATGGCTCCAACTTTCATTTTTATGGTATCATAACCTGCGGCTAATTTCTCATCAATTTGTTTTAACATAAAATCCCGATTGCCCATCCAGACTAAACCATTAATGTTGATGGTTCGGTCGGCTTTGGCAAAGGCATTATTAAAAACGACTCTTTTTCCCCCGTTCATTAAATCAAGCATGGCTGTTTCAAAAGCAAAAACGATGGAAGGGAAGGTTTTATCAAGTACTTGGTCGAGAATGATATTCAAATTCCATGGATATACTTCAAGATCGAGTGTATTGAAATTTTCGCAGATACTTAATAGTTGTAAATCAAAATCAGGACGGTCGTCGATACTTAACCCTTTCAAAGGTGAACATTCTCCTAATCCAAAAACAGATGGGTTTTCATGGTCGAAAATTTTAACAAAGTAACTATCTTTATGCGTAAGTACGCCCCGTGACGTGCCTGCCTCGAATTTAAAATCCAGTGTATGTTTTGTGAAGACAGCTTTAAGACTCATTTTCTAAAATCTACAGTTAGGGTGTAATGGCAATAAGTTTTGAAGCTAAAATTTTAAGAAATTAGCTATTAATTTAAACATCAATTGTCTGATTTTTCGTGTGTTAAGCAATTCGAAGGAAAATCTTATTCGAAATTTGGACGTTAAAGTTTCTTAAAAGGGGTGTGAATATACTAAAAAGTCCTAACTCTTTCTGCGTTTTGTAATGTAATTTAAGATTTTTTTATTAAAAGGTGAATTTTTATTGACAATTATCAATTTACATTTAAAAGTATTCGGCTGCCATTCAAACTCATGAATTTTATATATTACATCCTCTTACCTTTTTCTTTTTTATACGGACTCGTTACTGATATTCGTAATTATGGTTATGATAAAGGTTTCTGGAAAGAAACCACCTTCGATACACCCATTATTAACGTTGGCAATCTCACTGTTGGTGGTACAGGAAAAACGCCTCACGTTGAATATTTAATACGATTATTGGCCAATAAATTTGCAATTGTTACGCTAAGTCGTGGATATGGCCGTGAAACGAAAGGATTCTTATTAGCCGATTCAAAAGCAAATGCCCATACCATTGGCGATGAACCTTATCAATTCTATCAAAAATTTAAGCAGGAAATTAATGTGGCAGTTGGCGAAGATAGGGTGGAGGCCGTTTCGAAAATAATTACGCAAAAACCGGAAACCAACCTGATTATTCTGGATGATGCCTTTCAACACCGAGCGATTAAACCCTTTTTTAATATTTTGTTGATGGATTTTTCTCGACCAATTTACGATGATTTTGTTTTTCCAGCGGGGCGATTGCGTGAGCGTAGGCACGGAGCAAAACGTACTGATGCCTTGATAGTAAGTAAATGTCCTGACGATTTTACGATTGAAAAACAAATATCCTTAACGCATAATTTGCAGTGCTATCTTCGTGAAAATACGCCGATTTTTTTTACAAAAATTTTGTATGGGAAACCGCTAAATTGTCGTTCAGAAAAAGAGAATAGTGGTTTAGGGAAAGTTATTTTATTATCTGGAATTGCGAATCCTAAGCCGTTTGAAGAATATGCAAAGCGAACATTTGAAGTAATTAATCACCTGATTTTCAAAGACCACCACGATTTTAAGGAGAAAGATTTAAGGGAAATTATGGCTCAAAACGATTTTGACGGAACGGTAATTTTAATGACTGAAAAAGATATGGTGAAATTCCAGCCTTTCTTAAATCATCCGTTATTGAAAGGAATTGAATTATATTATTTGTCGATAGAAATTGGATTCTTGAATAATGAAATGAAAGCTAATTTTGATGAATTGATTCTTTCACAATTGAGTACGGACGTTCGAACCAGTAATAATTCATAACTCATCATTGATAATTCATCATTTTATACCCCTTTTTTGCCTAAATTTGTAGTGTGAAATTAAGTATATATATCCTTGCCACGATTGGTCTTTTATTTTCAGGCTCATTGAAAGCCCAATTTCCTACTTCTATTCCCCAAAGTGGAAGTAGCTTTCCAACGGGTAATCAGCAAACGGGTTTTCCGCAGTCTAATCAACAAGATAAAGTCAAGAAAACTGTACCAAATGGTCGAATCGGCCTTGATGATTCGACCAAAGTAGTTTACGGCCCAACTTCAACAAAGTATTTTTTGGAGGAGGATGTTTTTAATAATCGTAAAAGACTTTATAATATTGATACGATTATTGAAGGGGTCCATAATTATAATTTCGTTCAACGAAACAAAAATTTGTATCAGGATTTAGGAAATATTGGCACCGCCATTCGTTCTGTATTTTACAAAGCTCCCGAAACAATTGGTACAATGCTGGGCTACGATGCCTTTTCATTGTACACTTTCAAGCCTTCTCAAGTGCGTTATTTCAACACAAAATCTCCATTTTCAAATATTATTTACGTGCCAGGGGGAAATAGCCAAGATTTATTGCAGTTTGAATTAAGTCGAAATATTGACTCACTTTGGAATGTGGGCATTAATCTGCAACGCATTTCTGCCAACAAACAATTGGTTGACCAATCGGCCGTTGCTGATAATGCAGCGATCAGTCATTGGGATTTTATGATTCATTCAAATTATCAAACCGTCAATAAAAAGTATTCCTTGTTGGCCTATTTTAATTTATCCGACCATAATTCAAATGAGCAAGGGGGTGTTGTGCAGGAGAATTATACGGTTATTCAGAATGGGGTTGATTTGCAAAAGACAAGGACTTTAGATGAAATGTTGTCATTTTCAGGAAATCGCCCTTTACTCACAAACGCTTCAACCCGTGATAATTCTTACAATTTGCATATTTACCATGAATATGTTGGGTACAAAGCATTTCAATTTTATCAAGTAATTGATTATCAGAGCCGTAAGGTGCAATTTAAAGATAATAGTTTTGCAGCAGGACTGACTAATGGATTTTATCCACAAGCTTACAAAAATCTGAGTTTTAGAGAGCATAGACTTTACAACATTACAGGCAATAATCTTTCTACCACCACAAAAGTTGACCCGACATATCATTACATTAATCCCCAGTCAGATTCGCTTTATAGTGAAACTCGTTACTCACTTTTTGAACATAAATCGGGCATTAAGGGGTTTTATAAGGGTTTCAACTACCGTTTGCACATCAGACAACGAATTTATACGTATCAAAATCCTTTTAATAGTTATCAAAATTTGCCCGTCCTAAAGTATAAGGATATTCCCATTACTTCGCCTTTTGAAACCCAAGTTTATAAATACACGACAGACACGGCTAAAGTTTACGGAAAAACGGAAAACATGGTGGGCGTTTGGCTTAATCAATATTTTAAGGATAGTACAAGGGCATTTGCTGAGGCCGAATATTTTATCGGAAATGATTATCAATTCAAATTTGAATACCAAGGAAAATGGTTGAATTTGGGCTACAGAAGTCAATCAACTTCTCCTACGTTGATTCAAAGAGCTAATTTTAACAATGGTCTTCGATGGGAAAATTATACGTCCTTTTTAAATTATTCGAGGTCTTTAGGCGTTAATGATAAAGTACAAAATAATAACATTTACGGATATGGAAGTGTAAAAGTGGGTGGATTTATGTTGCACCCAAGTGCAGACTTCAATGTTATTACCAATTATATCTATTATGATACACTCGCCTTTGTAAGGCAAAACAAAGGAACTGCCATTGGAATTTTAAAATTAGGCATTGGCTTTGATTACCGAAAAGGAAAATTCTCAACGACTAATCAATTTTATTATACTGAAAAAACGGGGCCAGATTTAATCCGTTTTCCTAAGTTTTTCGCTAATTCCAGACTCGCTTTTGATTTATTGTACAAGAAAAAACTCTACATTCAAACGGGCGTTGAATTGCATTATAAGTCAAGTTATTCAGCCGATGCGTATATGCCAGCCATTCAACAATTTCATTTGCAAGACAAACAAGCCGTTGAAGGGTATCTCAAAGCCGATATTTTTGCGGATTTACGCATCAATCGGGTAAGATTATTTTTAAAACTTTCACACGCAAATCAGGGCTTATTCAATAGTGGATATTATGTAGCACCAGGTTTTGCGGGAATGGGCCGTACTTTTGAATTTGGCGTGCATTGGTTATTGTTTGATTAATTTAGTAAAAAATAAAATTAACCTTTCCAAGCGTTTAAAACGCTTGGAAAGGTTGAAAATTCGAGAATAAATTTAGTAAAATACACTATTAAAAATTTATAAATAACCAGCACAATCTCCCAATGCAAACCTTCCTTGAACGTTCGGCGGAACATATTTATTCAAAACATAATCATGCACAATTGTCAAAAGTATGTATTGTACTTCCTTCTCGACGTGCCGTTTTATACTTCAAACAAGCACTTTCCAAACATTCGAAAGTGCCTTTTTTAGCCCCTGATGTGTTTGCGGTGGAAGATTTTATCTTGGAAATGACGGGCTTACGTCAAATTGACCAGGTAGCCTTACTTTTTGAATTATTTGATGTATTTAAAGAAATTGACCCGAATATCGTTTTTGAAAAATTCATGACTTGGGCGAGTACATTATTGACTGATTTTGATAAAATTGACCAATATTTAGTTGACCCCAAAGCCCTTTTTAGTTATATCACCGAAGCAAAAGCCTTAGAACGTTGGCAAATGCAATTGGGAGAATCGCAAAAAGGCAATAACCTAAAAACTCCTCGAACCGACCGTTATTTCAAACTTTTTGAGAATATTTATACCGTTTATCAAAATCTGAGAAGCCGTTTGATTGAAAAAGGTTTGGTGTATCGGGGAATGGCATACCGAGATTTAGCCGAAAATGTTGACAAATATATTCTCAATAAAAACAAACATGAGAAGTATTATTTTGTTGGTTTTAACGCTTTGAGTGATGCCGAAGAAAAGATAATTAGAACCCTGTTGAAACGTAAAAATTTTGCTGAAACTATCTGGGATACAGATAAATACATTCTGGAAAATACTTTTCAAAAGGCTGGAGATTGGTTGCGATATTATAAAAATGGGAAAGATTTAGAAGGAATTCCTCCGCTTTATAACGACGAATGGAATTGGGAATCGGACGAATTAATCAAAGGGAAAAAAAATATCCAAATCATTGGCGTACCCAACGCAAGCATTCAAGCAAAAGTAGCTGGGCATATTTATCGGGGTTGGAATACTTTGGAGAATCAGGAATTGGCAATTGAGGAATTAAGCAACAATATTTTGTCTTCCCAATCCCCAATCCCTAAATCCCAAACGGCTATTGTTTTGGGCGATGAAAACCTACTCGTACCAGTAATGAATTCTTTGGATGAATCGGTCAAAGATTTTAACATTACGATGGGGCTTTCATTGAGAAATTCGATGCTATTTACCTTGATTGACTCACTTTTTGAATTACAGCGAAATTTAGTAGAATTCAAAACTGAAGAAGGTGGCACGGTAAAAATTCCAAAATTCTCCCATCGTCAAGTAGTAAAAGTATTGAATCATCCATTTTTGCGGAGGTGGGAATTGATGAAATACCAAGCAACAGCGGATGCGGAAGTTTTTAATCCAATTCGTAAAACGCTTCAAGAAATTACCGACCGCAATCGGGTTTTTCTAAGTTCAAAAGAACTCGCAGAAATCTCGCAAAACGACCCAATATTTGCTGTTCTTTTCAAACATTGGAATAATAAACCGCAAAATGCCATTAAGTGTTTTTATGAGCTAATTGACTTATTGCGAGACGTTTACAAAGAAAATCAGGATGCGATTGAAACGGAATATTTGTTTCAGTTTTATCTGATTTTGCAACGAATGGACGGTATTTTGGAAAACCGAAAAGATACCGTGGCAATGCGCAGTTTTAAAATGTTTCTCTATGAATTTATTAAGCAAACCAAAATTCCGTTTGAGTCCGAAACGGATGAAAGTTTGCAGATTATGGGAATGTTGGAAACTCGAACCTTGGATTTTGAAAAAATAATTATTTTGTCGGTCAATGAAGGAACATTACCTTTGACCAATCGCCAAAATACGCTGATTCCCTTTGATGCGCTAACCGACCCACAATTCAATTTACCAACGCACCAACACGCCGATGCGGTAATGGCGTATCACTTTTTTAGGCTTTTGCAACGAGCCAAAGAAATTGTTTTGGTTCACGTTTTGCCCTCGGATACGTACGGGGCGGGAGAAAAAAGTCGTTTTATTCTGCAAATTGAGCATGAATTGGCGAAATTAAATCCCAATATTACGTTAACGTACCCAACCGTAAAATTCATTGAAGGCGAAACTAAACAGCACGATGAAACTCGTTTAGAAATTCAAAAAACGGATGATATTTTGCAATTTATGGAGAAATTAATTTCTGAAAAAGGCATTTATCCTTCCCATTTCAATCAATATATTCAGTGTTCATTGCAATATTATTTTAGCAAAATAGCAGGAATTGCCGAAGCCGAAGAAGTAGAAGAAAAAATTGGCGTTGATACCTTCGGAAATTGGATTCATAAAACCTTTGAAAATATTGACAAAGAATTTGTGGATAATGGCGGAGTCGTTGAAAAAGAGGATTTGGAAAAGGTATTAGAAAACATTGATTCATATTTAAAACAAGCCTTCAAAGAAACTAATCAAGGATTGCGAGCCGAGGAAGGCATGAATTATGTTTTGTATCAAGTTGGCGAGACAATCGTGAAGAAATTTCTGACTTACCAACTCAAAAATGAAATTTTTCCTTTAGAATTATTGGAGGTCGAGAAAACCTTGAAAGTGCAATTTGTTGCTCAGGTAAACCACAAAAATATCGTGGTGAACTTTGCAGGACGTATTGACAGAATGGACAGAACGGGTGGAAATCACGTGAGAGTAATTGATTATAAAACGGGAAAAGTAGAAGCTAAAGATTTGAAAATCAGCATCGAAGACCTCGATGTTGATTTGCTGAATAATAAAGATAAAGATAAATTTAGACAGTTGTGGTTGTATAAATACATGGTTTTGAAGCAAATGGTTTCCGTAAAAGG
>NZ_CBABQS010000075.1:0-22079 GCF_964672035.1 Arcicella sp. | reverse complement strand
AAGTTAGAAAAAGTTATTGGTAAACAGCATGGAATTGAAAGTTTAAAAGCCCAAAAACATGAAATTGTCCAAGGAAGGTTCTCCGAAATAATCCAAATTAATGGGATTGAAGCACGTTTTTATTTGGTAAAAAAGGAGGATAAATATTTAGTCAGCGTAGTTCCCAAACATTCAGAAATGCAAGAAAATAAAGCCACGGTTGACCCAAAAAACAAACCAGAAATTAATGTCCAACAAAAGAAGTATGAGGCTGCAAAATCTTTCAAAATCAAGCATTAATTTTGCTTAAACATTTGATATTTAGACACTTAAATCGTATTTTTAAAGCGTTGAAACTTATCCATTCAGCGGCAATTTTTATGAAAATATACTCGTAATGGATGGCGAAATTTACTTGAATACCATCGAAAAAAGACCCGAATTAATTTCTCAGGAAGATATTCAAAAAAATATTACATTGCAGCGTGAAGTAGTAGCAGAACTTTGCGGAGAAAAATGGTACGATGACGAATTATGCGTGATGTAAGGCGTTGATTATTATTAGGATGACTTACTCATTCCTGGGATCAGCCATAAACGGTAACTTATTCATCCAAGTCACCTGCAAGGCAAAATGCCCAAATTCCTCCGTTACCTTTCCTTTTAAATGATAAATTCCCCCACCCCGAAATGGATGTGTTTCGTAGGATTTTGGAAAATGAACGGTATCAAAATATTCTCCTTGTTCATCCACAAAATACCCAAAAGCCATGCGCTCTCCTTTCTTAGTCCAAGTGGGTTTTATGGTAATTAAGTACCCCAAAATCTCGACTACTTTGTTAAATCCCAAATGTATGTTCTTAGCAACATAATACGTTTCAGGCTTTTGATAGAGCATTTTATAAGGACTTTGTAAAGAGAAACCCAATAATTCGTATTCATCATAAGCATCTTCCAAATCCGAATGTAAAAGTATTGGAAGAGCGTAATTAACTTCTTCTATCTCAAAAATCTCGGACATTGCGGGTTGCATTTTTCTACCATTGACCATCAAATGTGCTTTCCAAAGTAATTCCTTTTTCCCCTCCCCAAACCAACGAAACGCCCCAATCCGAATTAGAATAATTAGTTGCTCTAATCCCGCAGGAACTCGTTGGCAAAAGTTTTCAAACGAGAAAAATGCCCCCTGACTTCTTTCTTCGATGATTTTATTGATAAGTTTCCTTTCCAAAGACTTTAAATGAATAAATCCCATAAAAATCGTTTTCCCGCAGATAGAAGTGGTATATTCGCTCGTGTTTATATCGGGTAATTCAATGATTGCTCCGTACCTTTTGGCTTCGTGAAAATAGAATTCGGTTCGATAAAATCCCCCGAAATTATTTATCACCGCCACCATGAATTCCAAAGGGTAATACGTTTTCAAATACAAACTTTGGTAACTTTCCACCGCATAACTCGCTGAATGGGCTTTGGAAAAACTGTATCCCGCAAAACTCTGAATTTGTCGCCAAACTTCTTTGTAAACTTCTTCGGCATAACCTCGGTTCCGACAATTGGTGTGAAACTGCTCCACGATCCGTTCAAACTCCGCTTTTGACCTAAATTTACCCGACATCGCTCTCCGCAACACATCGGCTTCGGCAAGGGTTAGCCCCGCAAAATGATGGGCCACTTTTATTACATCTTCTTGATAAACCATCACGCCATAAGTCTCTTCCAACAACTCCTTCATTTTGGGGTGAATATAAATGACTTCCGAAGGTTTATGGTGGTATTTTATAAAAGCTCCCATCATGCCCGAACTGGCAACGCCTGGACGAATGATGGAACTGGCAGCCACCAACGTTAGATAATTATCACATTCCAACTTCCAAATCAATTGTCGCATCGCTGGTGACTCAATATAAAAACAACCCATGGATTCGTGGCTTTTTAATTGGGCTTGAATCTTGGGGTCTTCTTTGAATTTTTGAACCGCATGAACATCCACATTGATACTCCGATTTTGCCAAATAATATCCACCGATTCTTTAATATGCCCCAATCCTCTTTGCGACAACACATCGAATTTAGCAAAACCAATTTCCTCACAAACGTACATATCAAACTCACAAATTGGAAAGCCTTTGGGCATCGGTTGTAGTGCGGTGTAATTAAATAAAGGTGCTTCCGAAATCATAATTCCCCCCGCATGAATGGATAAATAATTGGGAAAATCTTCCATTAATTTCCCGTATTTCATAATCAAATCGAGGTATTCGCCATTTTGAGGCGTTTTTCTGCCATCCACCAACGCATCAATTTCTGGTTTGGGCAAGCCGAATACTTTCCCCAATTCACGATAAGCCGAACGGTCTTTAAAGGTTACATAAGTTGCCAGCAAACAAACATAATTTGCTCCGTACCTTTTAAAAACGTAATCAATAATTTCATCCCGTTCATCCCATGAAAAATCAATGTCAAAATCGGGTGGCGAAGTACGGCTTGGATTAATAAATCGTTCAAAATACAAGTCTAATTCAATCGGGTCAATGTCGGTAATACCAATGCAATACGCTACAATAGAATTTGCTCCAGAACCCCTACCAATGTGAAAATAGCCTCTCGATTGAGCGTACCGAATAATATCCCACGTAATCAAGAAGTAGGAACAAAAACTGAGGTCAGCAATGACTTTTAATTCGCCCTCAATTCGCTTTTTAGCTTCCTGATTATTAGTCCCGTAGCGACAAACCATACCGTCATAAGCAATCTTTTTGAGTAAGGCTAAATCATCCGCTTTTGAGTTAGTGTAAATCTCTTTATTCTTCGGTTTTGAGTGATTAAATTCAAAGCTACATTGTGCTAAAACTTGCTCAGTATTAGCGATAATACAAGGAAAACTTTCTAATTTATTTTTGAGAAATTCAGGGCTATAAAATTGTTCGTCCAAATCAGCTTCGGCAGTTTTGGGTAATTTACTGAGCAAACTATTTTTATCAATTGACCTTAACAATCGGTGAATATTATGTCCCCTTTTATTGAAAAAAGTTATCGGTTGAAGCAACACAAAATCTTGGTAGTCTATTTTGTAGAGTTGAGTCAATTCATTCAAACGAATTCCGATTTTAGCGTTAGCGTTTTCATTCAAATACGCATTAAATTTGACTCTTTTCTGGAAAGGGAAAATAACAATCACTTGCTCAAAGGTAGGCGGAAGACTTGGAAAAGGCTTTTTTGATAAATTATGTGTAGTACGAAAAGCATTGATTTCGGCAAAGCCAGCCGCATTTTTCGCCAAACAAACGTATAACAATTCATCATCCTGCCGAAATTCTACGCCCACCACGGGTTCAATATTGGCTTTCTTACAAAGTGATACAAAATCGAATACTCCCGAAGTATTATTAATATCGGTTAAGGCGAGTTGTTGCACGCCCATTTCTACGGCTGTATTCACCAAATCCTCAATGGAAACCGTGCCGTAACGAAGACTATAAAAGGTATGACAGTTAAGGTACATTGTTTTATAATAATGAGGTTTCGGGTTTGCGTTTATTTAAATCAATATTTAGAGCTCTACCAATGGCATGAGTTCCGTACCTATCTCGAATTCTATCCATTGCTAAATACAAGGGAGCAACCTTTGAACCGCCATCGAATAAATTTAATTGTTCAGTGCCACGTACCAATTTGTTGAATCTCACACCCACTAATCGAATCAATATCCGCCTTTCGTAGAGTCTTTCAAAAAGTTCTAAGACGTGTTTGATCAAAACCATATCCGAAGCGGACATCTGAATATTGAGTTGTTTCGTGAAGGTTTGAAAATCACTGTACCGTACCTTAATGGTTACACAGCAAGTACAAAAGCCGCTTTTTCGTAAATCGTAACACAGCTCTTCGACCAATTTTATCAAAACTCTCCTCAAAAAATCAACATCCGTAGTATCTTTTTCAAAGGTAATTTCCTTGGAAGCTGATTTGGGGTCGTGATAAGGAACAATGGGGGAATTATCAATACCGTTGGCTCGTTCCCAGAGCGTAGTGCCTAATTTTCCAAAGGTTTTTTCCAACATTTTCAGGGGCATTTGACTCAAAACTCCAATGTTATTAATGCCCATATTCCGCAACGTTTGGGTGGTTACTTTGCCACAAAGCGGGATTTTAGCAACGGATAGCGGGGCTAAAAATGCCTTTTCTTGTCCATGAAAAATTTGTAATTGTCCAGCGGGTTTGGCTTCGTTGGTTGCCATTTTTGAAACCGTTTTATTGCCTGATAGCCCCATACTAATACTCAACCCCGTTTCTTTAATCACTTTGGTACGCAGTTCTTTGACAAACTTCCACGTGCCGAAAAACTTTTCCATGCCCGTCATGTCTAAATAAAATTCATCAATGCTTGCCTTTTCTACGACGGGAGCATTTTCCACCATGATTTCTGTAACGATGGACGAATACTGACTGTACGCTTCAAAATCACCTCTTAGGATAATGGCATCGGGACACAATTGTCTGGCTACTTTCATGGGCATTGCCGAGCGAACGCCAAAAGCTCTGGTTTCGTAACTACACGCTGCTACTACCCCTCGGTCACTGTTACCCCCCACAATCACGGGTTTGTGATTGAGGCGACTGTCTCGCAAGCGTTCAACGGACACGAAGAAACTATCTAAATCCATGTGGGCGACAACTCTATCCATTTTTGACTACATATTTGCAATAATTGAACACATTTTGTAATTTTGTTATAGCATACCATACAAAAACAACAAAATTGAGCCAAATATAACGACATAATTAAGTCAATCAATCATTTTGACTTAATTATTAAAAATATTCTTAAAAATATGACTACAAAATTGGGTCAAAACTTACTTTCGTTGAGAAAGAATCAAGGCGAAGGTATCTCACAAGATGAAATGGCAAAGCGGTTAGGACTAAGCAAGTCCACTTACGGCAGCTATGAGAGTGGACGAACAGAACCAAAATTGGCTGACCTGTTGAAAATGGCAGCATTTTTTAAGGTAACAACCGACCAATTGTTAGCGGGTGATGTTACGAAATCTACGCCTGTTGCTTCAAAAAATGAATTAAGGGTATTGGCAACTACGGTAAATTCTGATAATGAAGATAACATAGAATTTGTACCCATTAAGGCAATTGCAGGATATATAAAAGGTTACGGAGATTTGGATTTCATCGAAACATTACCCGTTTTTCAAGTCCCTTTTCTCTCCAAAGAGAAAAAATACCGACTGTTTCCGATTGAAGGGGATTCTATGTTGCCGCTGAAAGAAGGGTCGTTGGTGTTTGCGGAATATATCGAGGATTGGAAGAATGTCAAGAACGGAACGGTGTGCATCATTGTCACCAAAGACGAAGGAATTGTCCTTAAAAAGGTATTCAATTATCTGAATGAAAAGAATTTATTGGTGCTTAAATCTACTAATGAGAGATTTGCTCCGTATGCTGTGATGGGCGAAGACATCAACGAACTTTGGAAATTTGCAGGATATTTTCAGGGAGAGTTTCCGAGTTGAGGATAAACTGAATTGATAAGTTTCTTAGTTTTATACCTCAATCTCTTTATCATCGCTATCATACCAATCTGGAGTGCATCAAAAAGTGTAGGGCAGAATATTTTTGAGGTACTTAATTAAAAAATTATTGAATTAAAATGGCTACCTTAAAATAATTCTTTAAGAACATAAATTTGCTTGCCCTACACTTTTTGATGCACCCCTATAAGTATTGATAATTTCAACCGAAATGCAATTGATAAATAAATTCTACTAAAGCACAAAAAGATCTGTTATAACTCCCTGTATTACAGAAAGTTACAAATATATTGAGGAATGCGGACTAATTTGGTTCTTCGTCAATTTTAGTGAAAGCTGTATTTTACTTTAAAATCATAAAAGGGTAAATATTAGTATTTTGCTTTCATTTTTAAATGTTTGATAAATATTCATAAATAATCTCTTGAATTAATCTAAAAACACTTTTTACCAAAATTGACGAAGAACCTCTGTGTTTTCTGTTAAAATGACACCCACTTTCCGAAGAACATGTACATATATTTGAGAATAAAGGTAAAATACAGAAGTCGATCGCCAAACCATTTACAAAATAAAATTATTAACGATAATCTATTCATCCTTAGATAAGTTTGCTGAAGTAAAAGTCCCAACCACTACACCCATAGCCGCCAAAAATTTACGGTCAACTGCATTCTGTGCTGTACAAGCCACTATTAATAAACCAATCGTTAAGGCAATTAAAATGTAAGTTTCTAATTTTGATGTGTTCATTTCTTTTAGATTTTAACTTGTAAGCACATTTATTTATAATTTTCTTATTAATATTTTCTTTAAGATGGTTTCGAATAACCTTTCATGAATTTCGAGATGGCACCGATAGGGTTAAGAAAAAAGAAAATTATTATTTTATCACCGAATGCAAGAGAAGTGATTACGATGAATGGGGCTAATATTATTTCAAAGTCTATGTCAAGAATATTGAAGTGTTTAAACAGATATAACACAGATGAAAGCAGTATGCCTAACCCCACAATTATCCCCGATAATGCATTTGTATTTTGTTGAATTTTATTTTTCATGGTACAAAGGTCTGTACTCAAAATCATATTTTTTTATTTATCTTTTTAATGAAATACATAAATAAAGTTTATGATTCGTATTCAAAATTGACTGCCAAAAATGGTTATGATAGCACTATAGAAAAACAATGAATTAAAAATTTGGAGTACATATCATAAAAAGTTAATCGAAAATTATTTGAGAAGTGTTATATACTTTTCGTTTAAATTTTAAATTTATAAATGTCTTATTATTAGATAATTATGCTTTATAAATGTGAGATTATTGCGTAGAGAATGAAAGCAAAAGGGGTAATTTATTTTTTAATATTACCCCTTTTAATAAATTTATAGACAGATTTTGCGCATGAATTTTATGGATATTCAGAGTACAATTAAATAAAGAAAATACCACCTAATATGTTATTTTTATTCCAACTTTACCGTAATTTTTAGCATTATTTTGCGTGTTTAACACTTCGTTATTTAGTTGCACCCTTATTTGGAAATCAGTAATTGATTGCCCCGTTACATTTAATAGGAATATACTGCCCAGAAATGACTTTGATATTGACAATATTTTATTCGTAAAATAGTATTAAAAACTTACAGTAAAATTGGACTAAAAGTGGTAAATGTGCCAATACCAGTGAGTTTGCAATAATTCTTAATCAAGTGTTTTGTACGATTAGAAAATATATAGGCATACCAATTGTTATGTTTATAGGAAAGGTTACGGCAAGAGCCATTGGTAAAAAAAGCCCAGGATTTGACTGTGGAACAGAAATTTTCATGGCCGCTGGAACTGCAATGTAAGAGGCACTTGCGGCTAATACTGCAAACATAAAGCGATTGGTTATGTCTTCTGTTACAAAGGAGCTTAGCATCGCAATAATACAACCGTTAATAAGTGGAATTAAAATGGCAAAAATAGTTGGAAACCAACCGAATGAGAAAAATGCTTTTAACTTTCGGCCACTTGTAATGCCCATGTCTAAAAGAAAGATTGCAAGAAAGCCTTTAAACAGGTCGTTTGTAAATGGTCTTATTCCTTCTGCCTGTTTGGTATTAGCTACGTAACCAATAATCAAACTACCGAGAATAAGTAAAACACTTCCATTAGTAAAAGAATGTTTAAGTACACTTCGTTTTTTGATTATATTGGATTCGTCCTTGTTAAATATGGAGATTAAAATCAATCCAATAATTATGGCAGGTGATTCCATCAAGGCCATAATTGCTACCATGTGTCCATGAAGTGATAGTTGTTGAGATTCGAGGTAAGAAACTGCCGTTACAAATGTTACTGCACTTACTGAGCCATAAGCAGATGCTATTGCACCAGCGTCAAATATATTCAACCTTCGTTTAAGTATAAAGAATGTGTAGATCGGTATCATTAAGGAAATAAAAACCCCAAATAACATTGACCATCCAATTTCCATTGTAAATACCTCCTGAGATAATTCCTGTCCACCCTTAAAACCTATTGCAAATAATAGGTATAATGAAATAAATTGGGATGAATTTGCAGGTATTTCTAAATCACTTTTTAAATAAACGGCAATTATACCAAGTACAAAAAAGAGTAAGGCTGGATTTGTCAGGTTGTCCATAAGTAAATTGTAATTCATATTTTTCTATTTTTAATTTATTGTTTAATTATCTATGTTTTTCAAATTTTAATCTTTTGCCATTATTTTTTTCATAAAAGCGTTCATTTTCATAAACTAAGTTTCCATTTATAAATGTTTTTACAATTTTGCTTTTGAAGCATTGATTTTCAAATGGGGACCATCGTCTGTTATGCCACAAATATTTTCATTGTCGGTCTTTAATGCTTCTTCTAAATTGTTTTGATTGATTCCCATAAAAAAGGAATAGTTAGCCAATGATGTTGCGGATGCAATGGTATATTTTTCCTCCAATAACGCTTGCGTTAAAGTATTTGGAATTGTATTTGGCATTTCCATAAAAGAGGTTATTCCACCAGCTACTGCTGCCCTTGATTCAGTGTAAATACTGCCTTTGTGAGTTAAACCTGGTTCTCGAAAATGTACTTGGTCATCAATAACTCCGGGCAACAAATAAAGCCCTTCGGCATTAATTTCCATTATTGAACAAGCATCATTCAGATTGATGGATGTGCCTATTTTTTCAATTCGTTCACCTGCCATTAGAATATCTGCGATGATAATATTGCCATCACTTACAATTGAAGCGTTCCGTATAACTATTTTCATCTATTCTTTTTTTGTAGCTCTTTCCAATTTGTCATTAATGGTTTTACCCAAACCTTTATTTGGCAATCTCTCTACTAAGATTACATCCAGTTTTTTTTGGTCTAAACGATGCATTGCAGCGTATAAATTTTTAGCAGCTTCGGTAAAGTCCCCAGATTTTGATAGTATTTCCTGATGAAGAATATTGTCATTTTGAATTTGACTTTTAAAAACCAACAAGCCTATTTTTTTTCCTTCAAAACATTTTAGTAAATCTGAAACATCATTGGTAAGATAGGTATCAGTCATTGGTGCATAATGTCGTGAAAGCATCCCTGGTGCGTTTGGAGATTTATCATTGTTGGTTATAATGCTTAATTTTCCGACAATTTTTTCTATCTCCTCTATAGAAATTGAGCCATGTCGGTACAATACTGGTTGGTTATTTTCAAAACCAATAATCGTAGATTCTAAACCTTTTTCGCATTCCCCTCCGTCTAAAATAACGTTTAGTGACTCTCCAAAATAATTTAAAACGTGTTCTGCATTTGTTGGACTTATAGACCCAAATGGGTTTGCACTGGGTGCTGCTAAAGGAAAGTCAATATTATCTAATAAAGCTAAAGTTAGTGGGTGACTTGGAACTCTTACAGCAACTGTGTTTTTCCCAGCGGTTATTAGATCTGAAATGTGTTCCTGTTTTTTCAAGACCAATGTTAAAGGCCCTGGCCAAAATTCGTTGGCAAGCTTGAGCGCAATATCAGGAATATCATAAGCGATATGCTGTAAATATGCTGTCGACTTAATATGAACAATTAATGGATTATAAAATGGCCTATTTTTTAGTTCAAATATCTTTTTTATTGCTGGCTCATTATATGCATTTCCTGCTAAACCATATACTGTTTCGGTTGGAATTGCTATCAACTCATTTTTCAGAAGCACTTCTTTTGCTTTAATTATATCTGTTGTGAGCATTTTTCGTTTTACGGGTTACAAAAATCACAGTACATAGGCTCTTCCGTATGTTTTCCATTCGGAAATTTTTCTTCTTTTTTATAAGTGCATTTTTGACAAGTATAAATATAACTTAAAGGGCTTCGAGTAGGAAAATTGCACAATTCACAAGGCAAGCCTTCATTGGAATCGGTTATTCCAAAGCCTGGTGTATTGCAATTTGGACATCGTGTGTTTATTTTATTGGCCAGTTTTAAAGTTGTTTTTTTTATCACTTCCATGCGCATTGGATTATACATGGCTCGCATATCGGTCTCAATGAAAGCTTTTCCATATTTTGAAATAAAATCATTAAACGTACGCTTCAGAAGTTCGTGATTTGTTATTCCCTTCATGATGTTTGTAAAATCGTATTTGGCCTTTTTAATGATCAGACCATGAGCAGGAAATTTTACCTGTTCGATAAAATCTATTAATTCTTTTTCATTTTTAATTTCTGAACCTTTAAAA
Source organism: Arcicella sp. (assembly GCF_964672035.1). Lineage (NCBI taxonomy): Bacteria > Pseudomonadati > Bacteroidota > Cytophagia > Cytophagales > Flectobacillaceae > Arcicella > Arcicella sp. The sequence continues at coordinate 11,828 of NZ_CBABQS010000075.1, read as the reverse complement.
TTAGTTTCTGCACTTAGTTCCCTAACGATAATTTCTAAATCATTTTTCTGATCAATAAAGAGTAAAAACTCCTCATCGGCTGGAATAAAATATATACTTGGATGTGAACCAAAGGAACCCTCACTGGCAATAGCTAAATCGCAATTAGTTAATTCCATCGCCAAAAGACATTTTTTTCTTGCGGTTGTTATGGGGTCATCTTTTCTATCTATTTCGCCAGTGAATGTTCCAAATTCATCCGTATCTAAATTTGTTACAACAAAACATTTTACACCCAATTCTTTTTCTAAAATTGAAGCAATTACTTTTTCCTTTTCGTGTTTAGTTGCGATTAGTAAATTTCTTCCTTTGAACATTAGTCTTCCGATAATGAAATGTTTATTTCTGAACTAACCAATTTTTTTATCTTTAGCTTCCGATAAAATAGCGTATAGCTTTTCCATTTCGTTTCTTAGGGCAGGAATTCTTTTTTGTGTAATTGCATCGTCTTTTCCAAATCGTTCTTGCGAACTCCACTTTTCATATTGTGAAAAGTGATTTTGAAAGAAAAAATACTGTTTAAAATTTCTTTGGACTCATCAAAGGAGAAGTAACCTTCAACAAGTGTTAAATTTTCAATGATATTCATTTATTTTAAATTTTTAGGTGATAAATGTTTTAATGCGAAAGCCCCGGCTATTATTCCTAATGAGACGAATAGTTGACTATTAACAGCATCTTTAGTTATGAAAGCTATTATTAAAAAGCTGACCATTACGACCATAATAAAAATGGTTTTTATTATCATTGTATTCATCGTTATTCAATTTTAATTATTGCTTCTACTTTTACACTATTGGTTTTTGAAGTGATCATTTTTCTTAACTCAAGAAGCTCTTTTTACAATTGCTTTATTTTTGCTTACCTTGTTTTGATATCCTCTTCATTACCCAATGCAATTATTTCCGATAATACAATTGTATTTTGTTGAATTTGATTTTTCATGGCGCAAAGGTCTATACTCAAAATCATAATTTTTCATTTATCTTTTTAATGAAATGTATAAATAAAATTTATGATTTGTACTCAAAAGCAACGATTGCGGGCTGGAATCACCATTTGGTTGCAAGTCCCTTATTGGAGTGCATCAAAAGTATGGGGCAAGCAAATTTATGTTTTAGAGAATCATTTAAGGGTAGGCAATTGAACCCAATAATTTTTTAATTCAGGACATCAAAAATCAATTGCCCCACACTTTTTGATGCACTCCGAAAACAAAGTTGAAAAGAAGAAAATCTATAGAAATAAACCATCTCGATTGGCAATTTCTTATTTTAGGCAAGGGCTTTCAATCATCAAATCTAAGATTTGGTCTTTGAAACGATTTATTGGCGTACTAAACAACGTTTTTAAAAATGCTGACCAAGGAAAACTCCTGTATGTCCAGTAATAAAGGGTTCTGTACTGCCAGATTTTACTTAACATGCTGAAACTGTTTAACGAATAATTTTTCCATTTGTCATTTTTTTTATACCTTTAATCGAACTAACAAACTTTTTTAAATAGTCTAACAAATATGCTTAAACCACTTTATTTTTTTATTCTGGTATCCCTTTTTTTTATGGGATTCTTGGCTGTTGACCCAAAAAATAAGAATCAGCCCCTCTTTAATGGTAAAGATCTTACGGGTTGGGATACTTACATTGGTCCACCCTTGGATGATGCTGGTAAAATGTTGTCGAATGTACCTGTTGGATTGAATAATGATCCTAAACATGTTTTTACTGTGGTGGATAATCATGGAGAAAAAGTGATACGGATTTCAGGGGAAGAATGGGGAGGTATCAGTACCTCAAAAGAATATGAAAATTTTCATCTACACGTACAATTTAAGTGGGGTTCTTTGAAATGGGGACAGAAAAAAAATAGTAAAAGAGATAGTGGCTTACTATATTTTGCTGTGGGTGCTAACGGTGCTGACTATGGCGCTTGGATGCGGTCACAGGAGTTCCAGATAGAAGAAGGAAATAGCGGTGATTACTGGGGTGTTGCTGGAGGAAATGAAGATATTCCTGTACAGAAAACCTCAGATAATACGTATATCTATGACCCCAATGGTCAAATGCTTCCCTTTAATGCCACCAGTAAATATGGAAGGCATTGTATTAAAAAAGGGGATGCTGAACATCCTTCTGGTGAATGGAATACCCTTGATTTATATTGCCATGGTGACACAAGTATCCATGTAGTTAACGGTAAAGTAATGATGGTTCTGTATCACTCTACACAGGAAGATAAGGGTCAGATAACTCCACTGACTAAAGGAAAGATACAGATTCAATCTGAGGGTGCTGAAGTCTTTTACAAGGATATTCTAATTGAACCCATTAATAGACTTTCTCCGGCTATGTTGCATGAAAAGTAAGGTTTTAATAAGTCTAAAGCACAGGGCAAACATATTTCATGTCTACTAATTGCAAAGGACTCATAGCTAAAAATTTTTGAATTATAGCACGAAAGGTTGTCTACGAACAAAATCTCAAATACTTTAGGGTTACTTATGGAACAGTTTATAACTATCGTTTAAAAAATAAGTAAAGCATCTATACCTAATTATCAAGGTTAAAACTGCTACTTTTAGTAAATTTGTAACGAAAATCTCTGTTTCAATCAAGCTTGAAAGGGTGGCGAAACGCCGTCCTTATGACTCTCCATCGGGCAAAAGTTTAATCACTTTGTACTTTTCTAAAGGGAGTGCATCAAAAAGTGGGTGGCAATTATATTTCTTCTTTAAAATAATCATTTTAAGATAGCGTATTAAACTGATTAACTGAATCAAAAAGTATGGGGGCAATTACATGGTACTTCGTCAATTTTGGTGAAAAACTATTTATACTCCACTTTAAGAAAACTTTTATAATTTAAAATGTAGTTCTATAGAAGGAATCGTGGCATAATAATTTTCTAAATTGAACTATCTTTTTATTCCCAAAAGTCTTTCACCAAAATTGACGAAGAACCCGGAAGAATGTCCACCTTTTTATTTAACTGGTGCCAATAAATGGGAATTGCTATCCCAGGATAGACAATACATTAAGTCAATAAATGAACACATTTTTCGCCCCTTTCCCATTGTATTCCATCTAAAATAAGGTATTTAATGCTCTCTGATAGGGTTTTGTAAATCATTCCCAAATTGCAATCAATGAGTTTATTGTTAGCAGAATCGGAAATATTAAAAAGCGGAACGCCGCCCGACCTTATCAAGCGTTTGTAATGCGAACATGAAACGATCTGTTCATTTTCTAAGAGTTGAGGTAGGTAATCTCTCATCACACTCAAATTGGTAGAACGAGAGATAATGATAGCGTTACAAACAAGTAGTAAATTTTCTATCAACGAATGATTAGGCATCCCCCTCTAAATCTAAAAAATACTCGCTAAATTGACATACAATTGGATTGGACTTCACGATAACTTGATTTTTGTTTGGTAGCAAATAAGTTACGGAAGTCTAACCAGTTTTAAAACCATTTTTTTGCCTATATGTCCAGTAGTAATTGAACGCACTACGATATATTTGTAACTTTCTGTAATACAGAAAGTTATACCAGATCATTTTGTACTTTAATTAGAATTTATTTATCAATAGCATTTCGGTTGAAATTATCGCTTCAAATACTTATAGGAGTGCATCAAAAAGTGTGGGGCAAGCAAATTCATGTTCTTAAAGAATCATTCTAAGGTAGACATTTTAATTCAATAATTTTTTAATTAGGTACTTCAAAAATATTTTGCCTCACACTTTTTGATGCACTCCATTTTAGACGCATACGGTTTTCTCAACTCTAATTTCTTATTCCCAATCGTCTCCAAAATTATAGTCAAAAGTAAATTTATCGCCCACTCTTAACCATAAATCTATGATAAATATCTTGAGAAGATTATCGAAAAATCCCATAGCCCCACTTCTTGAAATACCATATTCCATTCTCCAAATTTTGAAGCTATGAAGATGGTCATTATCCAAACCCATAATAATTTGAATAAGATGCTGAAGTTGATCAATATGGGTATCTCCTTTGATTTTGAAACACCTATAAATCATCGGGAAAATATTCAAAATATATATTTTGAAATGATAAATTGCAGTTTGAGGTCTGCAATTTCTTCAAGTTAACGAAAAAATCATTTGCCCCAAACTTTTTGATGCACTCCCTCAGCCTGTTTGAAAGCTTTATTATATAATTGTTATCCTTTTATGAAATGTATTAAATCTAATTTTCAGGATAGAACTTTGTTTCTATTTTTAATAGATTTTTTTGTCCTTCATGATGAAACATATAGTCCATTTTAACCTTGCTCTTTTGTGTATTTTTCTTTTTTATAGCTCGATTCTTGCGCAACAAGAGCATTTAGAGTATAATATATTTACTTCGCAACAAGAGCCGAGCAAAAGTTTATTGCAGTTGAAAAGCAAATATAATGAGGCTACCGAAAATCATAAAACTTTAGCGGCTGCCCAAGCCTTGCAACAAATGGGGCTTTTGTGCTTTCATGTAGGGCATTATCCGCAAGCATTAGACTTTTATCTTCAAGCCGATAAACTTTTTAAAAGTATTGAAGCGGATTTACTACGAGCTAACAATTTAAACGATTTGGGACTACTTCAATATTTCAATCGGAATCCTGTGTTAGCGAGGCAGTATTATGAAGAAGCCTTGCATCTTTTTGAAAGCCATAATGACCATTTGGGCATTGCTATAACGCTGGGCAAAATCGGACATCTTTTTGAAAAACAGCAAGACTATAACCGATCCTTAGATTTTCAGAAACAAGCAATTCAACACTATACACAAATTAATAATCAAACGGGTATTGCTAAGATTTATGAAAATCTGGGTAGTATTTTTGAAGATTTGAGCCGGTATGATTCTGCCAAGTTTTATTTTAATAAGTCATTGAAAATTAATGACGAACAAAGTAATGAAGTGGCTAAAATTGAAGTTTTGAATAATATTGGAGATATTCTTCGTAAAACGGGGAAACCTCAAGAAGGATTAACTTATTCCAAACAGGCGCTTAGCTTATCCAAAAAATACCATGAAAAATACCAAGAAGCCAGCGCTTACAGAGATTTAGCCAGAACCTTTAATCTGCTTGGACAAAACGATAGTGCTTATTTTTACCTCGAAATTAGTCGCAAGATGACACTCGATATTTATTCAGAACAGAGTAATCAAAAGATGGCAATGATGCAAGCAATTTATGACATTACGAAGAAGAATAGCGAAATAGAACGCTTGAATAATAACAGTAAGACCAACAAAATTATTGGTTTTGCAGCCACGATTGTGATGCTCCTGTTAGCAATTCTTGGAGGTGTTGTCATCAATAAACAACGAATGTATATTCAAAATGAGCACTTGGTTAATGAGCAAAAACGGAAGGTTTTTGAGAAAGAACAAGAATTGGTTCAAGTTGCTTTGCGAAACAGACAGTTGGAAGAAGAGCAGTTAAAGCAGGAACTCGAAATTAAATCAAGAGATTTGACTACACATACGCTACACATTATTCAGAAAAATCAGGTTTTAGAAAAACTCTACCAACGTTTGGAAGAAATAAGCAAGGATGATCGAAAAAATACGCAAAGAAACATTCAGAAAATCATGACGGAAATACAAGATAATTTTAATCATGACCAACACTGGGATGAGTTTCGTCAAATTTTTGAACAAGTACATGGAATGTTTTTGGAGAAAGTAAGAGCCAGCTCCGAAAACCTTACTGCAAATGATTTGCGCCTAATTGCCCTGTTAAAAATGAACTTGAAATCATCTGAAATTGCTTCATTATTGGGCATCTCCCAAGATAGTTTGCGGGTAATTCGTTACCGACTTCGTAAAAAACTTAATATGGAACAAGGAGATAATTTAGCCAGCTTTATGCAAAACTTGTAACGGTAAAATAACGATAACAATTTGATAATATTTAATTTAAACTTTTAAACTCATTGATATTCAACTATTTATAGATTATTTTTTTCGTGTGTTGCTTTTTTGTTAACGCTATTTGTAACGCTGTTTCCTTTTTGTAACGAAGGAGATTTGGAAATTTTTGAATGCTGTGATAATCTTTGCCTCATCAAACCGATGGAGCTTTTTTTATTCAACTGGCTTCTGGGTGCAACTTTCATTTCATAAATTATGTATAAAAGTTTAATTATATTTCTATTGCTGTCCTTTCAATTATTTGCTGTTCCAAATGCGGATAATACCCTCAAAGGGTTTGTACTGGACAAGTATTCTGGTGAGCCATTGGTGGGAGCGAATATCCGTATCGATAAAAGTAATGTGTATGTTCTTACGGGTTTGGATGGTTCATTCAGTCTAAAACATTTGGAAACCAGAAAGTACCTCTTAATCATAAGTCATATTACGTATCAGTCTTTTAAGCAAGAGGTAGTCATTAATTCTCCATCTCAAACGCTTATGATTAAATTAGAAAATAGCCGATTGCAAGAATTGGACGAAGTCCAAGTCGTAGCTACCACGGATAAATCATCTGAAAATTCAGCTCGTAAATCTGAACGTAATGCCAATCAATTGATGAATATTGTTTCGGCAAAAGCTATAGAAATTTCTCCTGATTTAACGGTGGCTAATTTAATTCAACGAGTTTCTGGCGTTTCAATTGAACGCAACAGTAATGGAGACGGTCAATATGCTATTTTGAGAGGAATGGACAAACGTTACAATTATACCTTAGTAAATGGAATCAAAATTCCGAGTCCTGATAATAAATATCGTTACGTGCCTTTAGATATTTTTCCTTCTGAATTATTAAGTCGTTTGGAGGTAACCAAAACGCTAACTCCAAATTTAGAAGGCGATGCCATAGGGGGAATGGTAAACATGGTTATGAAAGATGCTCCCACAGTACTGGAAATAAAAGCAAATTTGGCTTTTGGTTATAACGAGCTGTTTTTGAATGGTGGTTTTTCGAGTTTTAATAAAGGTCAAGTCCTTTCGAAATCATCTTACGAAATCAATGGCACTTCATATTATGCAACACCTAATGACTTCTCTAAAGCAACAGTAGCCATTAAAACGCAAATGCCTTCGCCCAATATTGTGGGGGGGCTATCAATTGGCAATCGTTATGTTCACAATAAATTAGGAGTTATTTTAGCACTTAGCTATCAAAATACCAACCGAGGAAGTAATAGTAGTTTTAATTCTTCTACGGTCTATGATACCGAAAGAAGCTCACGCATTACAAGTATTTCAGAACGGAAATTTGCAGATCAACAAGAACGTTTGGGGATACATTTGAAATTGGATTATCGTCTAAATGCGAAGCATAAGTTTCAGTGGTATAATGCGTTTATGAACCTTCAAAATAGTCAGGTAAGAGAAACGAGAACCACGGATTTCTCAAATGGTGGTTATGACCCAATTGTGGGAAATGCTGGGCTTAGTTTTGCTACTCGTGCCCGCCTGACCCAACAGCAAATCATGAACAGTACCTTACAAGGAAATCATAAATTGTTAGACAAATTAACCCTTGACTGGTCGGTAGTGTATTCAATAGCTACTAACGCTACGCCCGACAATACGTCGATTACTGTTTTAGGAACTCGCAAAAATTTCGTTGAAACTAAGACCTATGCTTCCCAAATGACTCGTCGTTGGGAACACAATTCTGATAATGATTATGCAGCTTACTTGAATTTGGTTTACCTTACGAAATATCATACCAATACCCTCGAATTAAGTACAGGAGGTTTATACCGAAACAAAAAACGAGACAATTTCTATAACAATTACCAGTTTCAACCAAGTAATGTGTATGCACTTTATGGCAAAGATTTTAATGCGAATGAAGACCTTTCTTGGACATTAAATAATCCAAGAGGTTCGGTTGCTTCTGCCTTGACTTACAAAGCTACGGAGCAAATTATTGCAGAATATTTCATGGCAAAATTGCAACAGGAAAAACTACAAACTATCGCTGGTTTACGACTTGAACATACCAATCAAGGGTATGAAATGCTTTTCCCTTTGGGAGAATCTAAGCCATCGGGCAATCAGATTTATACCGACTTTTTGCCAAGTGTCAATATAAAGTACATTTTAAACACAAAACAGGTAATGCGTGCTTCGTATTTCCGCTCGATTAATCGTCCAGGTTTTTTTGAAATAGTGCCAGGAAAAGTCGTAAACGAGGAATATCAGGAACGGGGAAATCCTGATTTGAAACGTGCCATTGCCGATAACTTTGATATTAGATTTGAGTTACTACCAAATCCATCTGACCAATTATTAATAGGCGTTTTTTATAAATTCATAAAAGACCCCATCGAATACGCCCTAAATGTGGATGAAACTCGTGGGCAAGATGTGTACTATTCTCCAGGAAATTATGGAAATGCAACCAATTTTGGATTAGAATTAGACTACATTAAATACATAAAAAATTGGGGTATTAAGGCAAATTATACCTACACGAATTCGTTGATTACTACTCAAAAAATCATTCGTGATCGTAATTCAAATGGCGAACTTTATACTAAAAATGTGGCTCAAACTCGCCCTCTTTATGGGCAGTCGGCTCATATAGGTAATGTAACGCTGCTTTATAAAGATGGTAAAACTGGTTGGGATGCACAGCTTGCTGCTTCCTACACAGGCGAACGCATCAACACCGTGTCTCAGTTTTTGGATAATGACCTTTGGCAAGAGGCATTTATTCAAATGGATGCTTCGGTAGAAAAGAAAATAGGAACAGATTGGGTTATTTTCGCAAAAGCTAACAATTTGATCGATACACCTTTGCGAGTAGTCATTAAAAATACAAATCCTGTTAACAACGATATTAATCTTGAAAGTGGTAATGCCCACAGTACCTTAATTCGACAGGACTTTTATAAACGTTCGTTCGTCTTAGGCGTTCGTTTCAAAATATAACCTCATAAAATAATACATTCATAAATCGACTCTTCCAATGGAGTCGTGAAAATATTCATTTGCTCAAACAACAATTCTTTTATTTAATCTAATAATTAATTTTCAACATGAAAAAGTTACTTTTATTATCCATTTTTGCAGCCTTTTTATTTACAGGTTGTAGTTCAACGGACGTTTCTCCTGCCGAAAAACTATCCGTTTCAGGGGAAGTTTCAGGTACTTGGAAAAAAGGTTCAATCATTACGGTGAATTCAGATTTAATAATTCCTGTCGGAAAATCATTAACAATTGAAGAAGGTGTAAGTATCGTTATGGATACAATCAGCAAACCTGAGTTTATTATACAAGGTAATTTATATGCGCTAGGTACGTCGGCTAACCCAATTAAATTCTCAGTTCCAGAATCAGCCAAATTGGCTAAATACAAATTTGGGCAGCTTTGGGGAGGAATTCTTGCTGCGAGAACTTGTACAGAACTGGTTTTAGACAACGTTATTTTGGAATATGGTGGTGCTGTAACTACAGAGGCTTCTACCTCGGTAAAATTAGGTTTATACAAGGCGCTTAGTGGTGAGTTTGATCCTGCATTATGGTTTTCAAATACTGCGGGTAAATTAGTAGTAAGAAATTCAACCATCCGTTTCTGGCGTGACGATGTTACGTATATAGAAGGCGGTAGTGTTATTTTTACCAACAATACCCTTTATACAACTGGTTTGAGTGGTGGCGATGGATTTAATATCAAGTCGGGTGTGGTGGCAGACATTTCGTATAACTTTGTGTATAGCACTAATACGAATGCCCTTAAATTATCAAGTACAGGCGGTCGTACACCACAAGCGATCGTAGTTGCTTATAACAACACGATTGTGAACACAGGATGGAGAAGACCAACAGCTAAAGGCGGATCTATTTGGGTAGAACAAAGTGTGCGTGCAAAGTTGTACAATAACTTGATGGCAAACTGCCGATTTGGAATTAAGAGAGATACAAAATTGCCAGAAGATACGACAAGTAGAGTATCTAACAACTACTACTATGGCTACACGCAAACGGCGGTTGACCAGTTCCAAAATTCTAAAGAAATTTTATCAGGAGCAAATGAAATCAAAGGAGCGAAAGCAGACGAAAATGACCCATTATTCGTGAATTATCCTAAAAGTACCGATTATTTAAACGCTGATTTCACTGCTACTTGGGACTTCCGCTTATCGGTAAATTCACCAGCTTTAGGCAAAGGACTAACAACCTTTACCCGTAATTTTAAAGATGGTCTTGTCATCAATAATGTTACCTACAAATCGCCAGAGCCAGCCACCTATGTTGGTGCTTATGGTACAAAATAACCTTACAGTAATATTTTTTGATAAATTTGTGCTTAAACACCAAGTCAAAAAGTCTGCTTTTATGGCATAAAGCTTATCACTAAGTGCTGATGGCAAACTTGATAAACTTGGTGTTTTTTTAACCCTTTTTCTTTATGCGTAATATCTTTTTTTTATGTGTTAGTCTGTTGTTTGCACAAGCATGTACATCTCAAGTAAATAACCAAAAAATCATTTCACCGCTTGTAATTACAGAAGCTGTGAAATACGATACCGATGATCCTGCCGTTTGGGTAAATCCAACGGATGCAAGTAAAAGTTTGATAATTGGGACTGATAAAAATCAAGACGGAGCGTTGTATGTCTTTGATTTAGGCGGAAGAATAATTCAAGATAAGGTCATCAGAAACTTACAACGCCCGAATAATGTCGATGTTGAATATGGCCTTTTATTTGGAGGAAAGAAGACAGATATTGCGGTAGTAACCGAACGTGTGACCCATAAGTTACGCATCTTCTCTTTACCTGACATGAAACCCATTGATGGCGGGGGTATTCCTGTTTTTGAAGGAGAAGTGGGTAGAGAGTTTAGAGATTTAATGGGAATTTCATTATACAAAAGTCCCAGTGGCGCTATTTATGCCATAGTTGGACGTAAATCGGGTCCTATTAATGGAGGCTATTTATGGCAGTATTTATTAGAAGATAATGGAAATGGAGCCTTGAAATCTACTTTAGTGCGAAAGTTTGGGACATATAGTGGAAAAAAAGAAATAGAATCCATTGCAGTTGATGATCAATTGGGTTATATCTATTATTCGGATGAAGGGGTTGGCGTTAGGAAATACTACGCAGAACCTTCAAAAGGAAACGAGGAATTAGCTCTTTTTGCAAAAACAGGTTTTTCAGAAGACCACGAAGGTATCTCAATTTATCAGCTTACGCCTACGTCGGGTTATATTTTAGTATCTGATCAAGGAGCAAATAAATTTCATGTTTTCAGTAGAGAAGGTTCAAAGGAAAATCCAAATGAGCATCAATTATTGAAAGTTGTGGAAGTTCAAGCGACTCAAAGTGACGGTTCTGAAACTATTTCAGTTCCTTTGGGTAAGTCTTTTACAAAAGGATTATTTGTAGCGATGAGCAATAACAAAACTTTTCATCTTTATCGTTGGGAAGATATTGCTGGGAAAGCGTTAAAAAGTATAAAAAAATAATTAAGCAATTGCTTTTTATTAAACTTTGGTCGTGCCGAATTTCAGAATTGAACACAGAAGTAGAATCATTTTTTGAATGGATTTTTCATAATGTAAATGAGAAAATAACTCATTTACATTATTTGAGATTGTTAGATTCTCCTGACTGAACCAGAGGTTTTCATAACAATGTGTATATTCCGATGAATGAGGTTCTTCATCAATTTTGGTGAAAGACTTTCGGTGAATAAAAAAGATTGTTCAATTCAGAATATTAATACACTACAATTACTTCTATTGAGCTACATTTTAAATCATAAAATTTTCTTAAAGTTGGGTATAAATAGCTTTTCACCAAA
>NZ_CBABQS010000074.1:0-22141 GCF_964672035.1 Arcicella sp. | reverse complement strand
TTCGCCCATCAAGGCTTCACTTTCTTGGTAATAAATGAAGTCATCGGCTGAGGTCATATTTTGTAAAACCCTAAATTTTGATTCGATATAATTCTGAAATTCATAATTATATCTATCCAAATGGTCGGGTGTAATGTTCAGTAAAATAGCTACATCCGCCTTGAAATCATAGCAATTATCTAACTGAAAACTGCTTAGTTCCAACACAAAATAATCGAAAGTATCTTCAATCACTTGTTTGGCAAAACTCTCCCCAATGTTACCCGCAAGTCCGATGTTTAGCCCCGCATTTTTCAAGATGTGATAGGTCAGAAGCGTTGTAGTGGTTTTTCCGTTGCTTCCTGTGATGGCAATGATTTTCGCTTTCGTGTAGCGTGAGGCAAATTCTATTTCAGAAATTACGGGAATTCTCAACGAATGTAATTTCTTGATCAATTCAACTTTATCAGGAATTCCGGGGCTTTTGATGACTTCGCTGGCATCCAAAATTTTTGCTTCGGTATGTTCACCTTCTTCAAAAGGAATATTGTTTTGGGATAAAGTTTCTTTGTATTTATCGGACAATATTCCCTTGTCCGACAAAAATACTTCAAAGCCTTTTGCTTTTGCCAATAATGCTGCGCCAACACCACTTTCGCCTCCGCCTAAGATTACTATTTTCTTCATGGTTAATTTTTAGTTTTACGATGCAAGATAAATAATAAGCGTTGGATTTAGTATTGGTTATGGGTTAATAGTTAAGCGTGGTTGGTTAATTATTTGATAATTAACGTCTTAAAACAAGAAAGGCTCCGCTCAAAGCGAAGCCTTTCCCAGTTCAATATTTAACTTATTCTGAAGCTAAAAAATGATTTATCAGGGGCGATAATTCAGCAGGAATATGATCCTCATCGAAAGTGAATTTCAATTTTGAGTTTGCCTTTTTTGTTTCCAAAGAATACACAAAACCATCTCTCAATTGCTCTGATGGCTTTATTTTTTTGTATTGGTCTTTATTTTCGATAAGATTTTGTAAGGTATTTTGTAAGTCCGATGGCAAATCTTGTTGACTAATTTCCTTCTCGAAAATTCCGCCCATGAAACCGCCCGAGCGTGTAAATTTTATATTCATATTTTTTGATAATTGAAGTTCAATATTCGATTTTTCGATAATTGATGTTCGATTTTTGGTTAATATAAATTGAACATCAAATAACGAAAATCAAAACTATAATCCAACCGTTGTAAAAGCATTATTTACAATTCCCGTTGCGCTGGCGGGCAATTTTCCTGCCGTAACCATTTTCTTGGCCATTTTTGTGATGGCCGTTTTAAAACTTTTAAAGTTTGTACTTGGCTTCAAAACTTTCAAGGTTTCAAACCATAATTTTGCGGTATTTACCGTTTCAATGCCATCCGAAACTAAGTAAAAAACCTTGTTCGGAATCCCACTATTGATGTGTACGCCACGATTATCGGCTGTTCCCGTATAAAGATTTGCCATGTTATCGGGTTGTGGGTCTTTGCCTAATAGTGGAGAATTATAAGCCGTTCCAGGAGCTTTCATTGAGCGAATTGCCATACCTTTTAATTTCGGACCCATGATGTCAGCACCGATTAACCAATCAGAAGTTTTGGCGGTTTGTTTAAGGGCAAATTGTTTAATAGCAATTCCCATTGCATCGGCATAATGTTCGTTCAAAGCCCCTGATTGCCCTGAATAAACCAAATTGGCGGTATATTGCACTACGCCATGACTCATTTCGTGTCCCGCCACATCCAATGATTGGGTAAAATCTGTAAAAACCACCCCATCGCCGTCGCCAAAAGTCATTTGCGAACCGTCCCAAAAAGCGTTATTATATTTGTTGCTATAATGCACGTTCAAAATCATATCCAAACCATTATTATCAATCGAATTCCAATTTAAAACGGTTTTATAAAAATCCCGAACCTTACCAGCAAAATCAAAAGCGTTATTAACGGAACTATCCGCACTTACGGGCGAAGTTTCATTTCTAACCAGTGCCAATTGTTTATTAGTGGTATGCTGAGAATCAAAAACAATTCGATTGGCACTTCCTACAATTGGCTGAACTAAGCCCATACTTTCAATTTTCAGCATTCTTCGTTTGCGAAATCCACGGTCGAGGCTAACGGTTCCTTTACTAATATCAACACCATTTTTTTTGAGTTCATCCACCATGACAGGGGGAATAATTGAACAAAAGCAATTACATTTTTTCATGATTTTCAAATTTAGAAGGTAACGAAAAGATGATTTTTGTGAAGATTAAACAGTTTATTAAGCGAAAATTCCAATTTAATGAAATTATATAAAATCTAAAGTTGGAAGGTTTTTTTTAAAAAAACAATCAATCGTTTTATTATTTAGTAAGTGGTAAAATACAAAAAATGCCCAAAACAAAAGCGGTCGTCTGAATTAACAAACGACCGCTTTTTATGAATGAACAGATTAATTACATATTATTCAAATTACTCTTATTTCTACTATAAATAAAATAAACAACTAAGCCAATCGCCATCCAAATAAAAGCAAATTGTTGGGCTTTGCTATCTAAAAGTGACATTAAAGCCACGTTGGTAAGGATTCCTAATGGAGCCACAATCATCAATAATGGTGTTTTGAAAGGGCGTTCACGGTTTGGCTCACGCTTACGAAGAATTAATACGGCCAAACAAACCATCGCAAAAGCGAACAATGTTCCGAAACTTGTCATATCACTCAAAACACCGATTGGCGTAAATGAGGCTACTAATGACACAATCAAACCTACCAAAATTGTACTCTTCCAAGGGGTTTGGAAATTTGGGTGAATTTGGCGGAAAAAACTTGGTAATAAACCATCTTTCGCCATGCCTAAGAACACACGAGTTTGTCCTAACATCATTACTAACATTACAGAAACTAAACCAATTGTTGCTGCCGTAGTGATAATAAATACTGCCCAAGGTTGCCCAACTTTATCAAATGCAAAAGCAACTGGGGCTTTCAAGGCCTCGCCTGTAATGTCTTTATAATTTAACATACCAGTTAAAACCAATGATACTAAAATATATAAAACCGTACAAATAGCTAAAGATGCAATGATGGCAAATGGAATATCTTTCTTTGGATTGATGGCTTCACCTGCTGACGTAGAAACCACGTCAAAACCGATGTAAGCAAAGAAAATAGCCGCTGCACCACTCAAAATTCCTTTGACTCCATAAGCAGGTTGTACTGAACCGTCGGCGTGTGCAACCATTTCTGGTGCTGGAATAAATGGATGCCAGTTATCTGCATTTATAAAAAATACACCTACCACAATGATAAATAGGATAGCTGAAAGTTTAAGAATTACAATCAAATTATTGGTATTAGTAGCTTCTTTGATACCTTTCACCAAAACGGCTGTAACGAGCCAAGTTATCAAAAATGCAGGTAAGTTGAAGGCAAAAGAAGATGCTTCTAAGTGATTATCAATGGCATATTGAGGGGCTGTAAATGGGTCATTGGTCAGATAATAGGGTATGTTTATGCCAAATAGATGCAGTAGCTTATTAAAATACCCCGACCAACTCACGGCAACGGTCATGGCTCCCATGGCATATTCGAGGATTAGTCCCCAACCGATAATCCAAGCAAATAATTCTCCGATTGTTCCGTAGGCATACGCATACGCAGAGCCTTCTACGGGCAACATTGAGGCAAATTCAGAGTAGCATAATGCCGCAAAAACGCAACCAATCCCCGCAACAACGAACGATAATGCTAAGGCTGGCCCAGCATGATAATGGGCTGCCGTACCCGTAAGCACGAAGATACCACCACCGATGATTCCTCCAATTCCAATAGCAGTTAAGCTCCATTTACCCAGAACTTTCTTTAATTGGTTGTTTTTAATGTCAGCTTCGTAGGCTGCCATAGGCTTTTTACGCCAAATACTTTGTTCCATAGATTTTTGTTAGTTTGTGTGAATTTTAGATTATCACAATAAAGAATTGTATAATGATTAGTTGATAAAATAATATATTGTAAAATTATGTTTCAAGATACCTAATATTTCGTCTTAAATCAAAATTTAGGGGTTAGGTTTTGGAAATTAGGGCTTAGAAAATTGGAAATTGAGTATTTTTACACTTACGAAAATCTTCATAATAATGCTCAATTTCAGCTAAAATCTAACCCTAAGCCCCAATACCTAACCCCTAAAAAACTTATTTCTTAATTACTACTGCTTCTGCTACTACTTTTTTCTTTCCGCCACCAAAATCAATTACGATTGGAGCTGCTACGAAAATTGAAGAATAAGCACCAAATACAACTCCGATGAACATCGCAAAAGAGAATCCTCTCAAAATATCTCCACCAAAGACTAACAATACTGTTACCACCAAGAATACTGTTGTGGCAGTCATTACCGTACGACTCATGGTATGATTAATTGATTGGTTGATCGTTTTAATCATCATTTCTTTATTCGATAAATCTGCATCAACCCCGATTTCCTCACGAATACGGTCAAATACTACCACCGTATCATTAATTGAATATCCAATTACCGTTAAAATCGCTGCGATAAATACTTGGTCAACTTCTAATTCAAATCCGAATAAACGACAAATTCCAACCATTCCTAACACCACAAGTACGTCGTGAACTAAGGCTACAATACCACCCAAAGAATATTGCCACTTACGGAAACGAAGTAAGATGTAAACAAAGATGGCAACTAAAGCGTAAAGAATCGAAATAAATGATTGCGTAAGAATATCATCGGCAATGGTTGCTCCAACTTTCGATTCTGATACGATTACAGGTTTAGCATCAGCAAATTTCTTTAAACCTGTTTCAACTGCCGTGCGTACTTTTTGGTTTGCAGCCGCACTTTCATCTTCAATTAAATAAGCGGTTGTGATTTTTAATTTTGTTGGACCGTTAAACGTTTTTACCTCAACGCCATTTCCTTCAAAACTATTTGCCAATGCATCTTTTACCGTTCCTGCTTCAATCGTTTTGTTCATTTCAACTACGTAAGAACGACCACCTTTGAAATCTAACCCTAAATTGAAACCACCTTGCATAACCAGCACAATAATACCAATGGCAATTAAAGACCATGAGAAAATATAAGAATATTTACGTTTTCCGATAAAATCAAAATTGAAGTTTTTGAAAAGGTCTCTTGAAATAAATGTCTCAAAAGTCATTTCTTTTTCTTTACCCGCTGCAATGGCACGTTTTGCCATCCAATCAATCATAATATGTGAAACAAAAACGGCTGTAAATACTGAAGTAACTAAACCAATAGCCAATGTAACACCAAATCCTTTTACAGAACCTGAACCAAAGATAATCAAGATAATTGCAACGAGAATGGTCGTTACGTTACCATCAATGATCGCCGAAAGTGCTTTTTCATAACCAAGTTTAATAGATTCCATCAAACCTTTTCCAGCGTGTAATTCTTCACGAATACGCTCGTTAATCAAAACGTTCGCATCAACTGCCATCCCTAAGGTAAGCACAATACCTGCAATACCTGGTAAAGTCAACACCGACTGAATTTGTACTAATACACCCGCAATAAAAAACACGTTGAACATCAAAGCCGCATTTGCCATCCATCCTGGTGTGCCATAATAGCCAATCATAAACACGATAACCAAAATCAATCCTAATACCATTGATAAATATCCTTGATTGATTGCCTCTTGACCCAACGAAGGGCCCACAAAAGCATCCTCCACAATACGAGTTGGAGCCGATAATTTACCCGATTTAATTACGTTGGCTAAATCTTTTGCTTGTTCAACCGTGAATGAACCAGAGATTGAAGAACGTCCACCAGCAATTTCTCCATTAATATTTGGCGCAGAATAAACGTAATCATCCAATACAATAGCGATGCGTTTTCCTACGTTGGCCGCTGTCATATTTTTCCAAATTCTTGCCCCTACACCGTTCATGGCCATGGTAACTTCTGGACGACCATTTTGATCAAAATCTTGTCCAGCGTCTGTAATTGTTTCACCGTCTAATTGCGCTTTTTGACCTGGCAATTTCTTCAAAGCTTCAAACTGTACGATTTCGTCACCGTTTGTTGCAGGAATTCCAATGGCATTCCAGTAGAAAGAAATATTTGAAGGGAACATCAATCTTACTTCTGGACGACGTAATAATTCGTTTACACGGGCAGTATCTTTACGATAAACACCCCACGTTTTTCCTTGGTTATCCAATGGCAAAAACAATTTTGTCAAGGCCGAACCCGACGTTGTATCTTTTTTCGCAGAATCTTTTTTCGCAGTTTTGTTCAAACCTGATAATTGACCCGCTAAACTTGCTGCTTTTGTCGTATCAGTAGCCGATGTTGTAGTTGTACCCGCTTTTTTTGCTTTTTCTTCGGCCGCTAAATATTCACCTAAAGCATTCAAACCTGGTCCCCACTCGCCAATTTCAGCTACTTCAATAAATTCTAATTTTGAAGCGGCCGACAATAACTTTCTGGCACGTTCAGGATTATCAACCCCAGGTAATTCAACTTGAATACGGTTTGTTCCTGGCAAACGTTGAATGTTTGGATTGGCAACCCCCAATTTATCAATACGAGTTTGGATGGTTTTGTAAACTCTATCAACGGCTCCATCAATTTCGGCGTTGATTAATTTCTTCACTTGTGAATCTGTTGAAGAAAAATTCAATTTTCCAACGTTGGTTGAATTGGCGAAAATAGACGCTAATTTTTGATTAGGAGCAATTTTAGCGAAAGCATCAAAGAACAATTCATTAAATGGCTTAGTTGAGTTAACCTGTGCTTTTGAAGCTTCGGCAAGCGCTTTTTCAAAATTTAAATCATTACTTTTTCCTGATAATGCACGTAAAATTTCCACGGGCGAAACCTCTAAAACGGCATGAAGACCACCTTCAAGGTCAAGACCTTTATGAAGCGCATAAGTCGTAACTTCTTGCAACGTAAATCCTAAATAAACCGGTTGTTTCCACAATGAATCAACGAAATGGATTTTGCGAGCAGGGTCATATTTACCCGCAACTGTGGCATATTTAACGGCTTCCTCACGGATAGTATTGGCTTTCCAAGTAAATGAAAGAAAGAATAAACATAGGGCTGAGATGATTCCAGTCAGCCAGATAATGGCACCTTTGTAACGCATGGTTTTTGGTTTTTGGGATTGGTTATTGATGATTGGACATTAAATTTCGCCTAATAATTTCAATAACCGCAATAATTATAAAAAGTGAATAGTAAGTACGATGTAACATTGCCCGTACAAGAGCGTGGACGTTTAATTTGGTTCAAACGTGGACGTTTAAACCAGAGGAACAATTGTTAATGTTAATTATCAATTGTTGATTAAATCACGGGGCGTTGGTAACAATAAAATGCTCGAAGAGAATTTCGAGAAGAGGAAGTCGAAATGTAAGGTTTTTAATGATTGAAAATCTCTTTTCAGCCATCAAAAAGGAGAATACTTGTGGCGTAAATACAAAATCTTGCGAAAAATCAATCGTTACAGAGGCGGACACTTGCATCACAGAAAGTTCCGAAATTGAACAATCATTAGATTTTTCTGAATGGTTAGATCGTTCCGTTTTGGCGTTCTTAACTTCTTGTTGGCGTAATTGAGTAGCTGAAAATGTTTTACCGAAAACAGTAAACATCATAATCAGCGACATAAAAAAGACGCTAAACAAACGAGCTATGTGAGATGATTTTTGCATTTTGAACCACAAAAGTAGTATCTTTTTCAGAGGTATGCCAAAATTTATGCCATTTTTTTTAACGTTTAAGATTTAGGAAAATTAAAGGTTAGAGAAAATGTAAATGTTTAAGGCTAAAACTCTCGATAAATAGAGGTTTGATATTTCCTTTTTATCGAAAAATCTAACTTTAGATGGAGGAAATATGAAACTGTTTTGAAATCAAATATATCTGAATCAAACGGCTAAAAATGTAATCTTGAGTAATTTGTACAAAAGACTAAAAAAGTAATATCCAGATAAACAATAAATACTTTTTCCATGAACCAAAATAGACGAGATTTCGTAAAAAGTACCTCCATCATCGCTGGAGGTTTGTTCGCTACTCCGTTTTTGTCGGAAGCTTCAATGTTTAATAATAGTATGGACGATACCATCAAAATCGCACTGATTGGTTGCGGTGGACGTGGTACGGGGGCTATTGTACAAGCGTTAAGTACCAAACAAAACGTAAAATTAGTAGCCATGGCGGATGCTTTTCAAGACCGTTTGGATTCTTGTTACCAAGAAATCACCAGCGATGAACAAGCGCATTTGAAAGCTAAAATTGACGTTTCTCCCGACCATAAATTTACGGGTTTTGATGGGTATCAAAAAGCGATGGCCTTGGCTGATGTGGTTATTTTGACCACGCCTCCTGGTTTTCGTCCAATGCACTTTGAGGCAGCGGTGAACGCAGGAAAGCATATTTTTATGGAAAAACCTTGCGCCACCGACCCCGCAGGTGTGCAACGAGTATTGGCAGCAGCACAAATTGCAAAAGCCAAAAAACTCAATGTGGTGGTAGGTTTACAGAGACATTATCAAACTTCTTACCGTGAGTTGATGAAACGTTTGCAAGATGGAATGGTGGGCGATATTGTGTCGGCTTCGGCTTGGTGGAATAATGATGGCGTTTGGACAAAACCTCGCACAGCGGGCATGACTGAAATGGAATATCAAATGCGCAATTGGTATTATTTCAACTGGATTTGTGGCGACCATATCAATGAACAACATATTCACAATATTGATGTAATTAACTGGGCAAAAGGTGGTTATCCCGTGAAAGCTCGTGGTACGGGTGGGCGTGAAACTCGAATTGGAAAGGATACTGGCGAGATTTTTGACCATCACATTGTAGAGTTTGAATACGCTGATGGCACAATCTTGAACTCGCAATGTCGCCATCAAAAAGGCACTTGGGCGAAGGTTGATGAAATGGTAATTGGCACGAAAGGAAAGATTATGTTTGATGCTGCCAAAATCACAGATTATAAAGGAAAGCCTTTGTATTCTTTCGATAAAAAATTAGACAATCAGCCGTACCAATCGGAACACGATGAATTATTTGCGGCAATTGCCAAAGGTGAATATAAATTTGCGGATGCTGAAAACGGAGCAAAATCAACCATGACCTCGATTTTGGGAAGAATGGCCACTTATTCTGGACAAATAATTGATTGGGATAAAGCGCTTAATTCGGGTATCAGTATTGCGCCAAAAAACTTTGCTTGGGATGCAGATATGCCTTTAAAACCAGATGCAAACGGCAATTATCCCGTGGCAATTCCTGGAAAAACGAAGTATTTTGGGTAAGCTTTGAGCCGTGAGCAATGAAAAATGCCAATTCTTTAATGGATTGGCATTTTTTTCGACCTCATTTTCTAATAGCTCACGGCTCAAAGCTCTTTGCTAATTATCAATTCTCCGCTCAATAACCGTTTGAATATTTGTAGAAACATTTGATAAAAAATCATAGCCTGTTAAGCGTTCTAATTCATCAACTGACAAGCGATATTGTTTCCAACTTGTACCGCCAACGCTATTATCATTCGGGATATTTACGGCAATAATTCGGGTATTTTCATTTACTCTGCCAGCATCATTTTGTCCAATTGGCAATACAACAATAATTTTCCAAAGTGATGCTGGCACCGTAATATTATCATTTTTACCGATGGTTTTTGAAAATCCATTCGCTCCCGTTCCTCCTTGTCCCAAAGGGCCAGCAATTACATAAACTTCATTTCCTTGTAAAGTCAATGTTCGTTCGTATTCTTCCAAAGACTTCCAAACTCCTCGGTTATGATCGGGAGCTTGGGGAGTCATGTTGGTCATAAAAAATGTTTCCTGATTATCTTCTAAATTGCCATCACGGTCGCTGGAAGGGCATAAATGTCCTCGGTCGAAACCCGTAGAAGCATAATCTCGGGGTGTAACTTCGTACCAACTTTGGGGTAAACTTGGATCGGGGCGAAAATCATTTTGACGATCCGTTTCTCCCTTCCATGCGGTACTCAAATGCCACGAAACCCAGTTGGCAATACCTTTATTTTTGTTGTAAGAAAGCGTGTAAGCATTTTTTACCATCAAATAATTATCTGAATATGAAGTATTTGTTGCCGCATTCGAGGGATTTCCCATGGTTAAATTATCATCACGAGAAGCCACTGTCGAACCATTTGGAATTGGCTTTGGTGATGGCGTAGGCGAAGGACTTGGCGTCGGAACGGGTGTAGTTGAACCACTTAAACCATAAGTAATTATCGAAATATTATCAATATTCAAACGATTTGAAGAACCATCCGTTTTACGAATTTCGATGCGAGCAGCTTGTTGAATATTGACGTTAAATTGAGTATCTCGTAGCGATTTATCCGTAGCCGTAATCGTTGAACCCACTTTATTCCAAGAAGCACCACCGTTAGAAGAAGCCCATAATTCAAAGCTACTTTCTCTGTCTAATTGATAAACGCCATACTTAAAACGCACTTGCTGAATGCCCGAGGGAATATCAAATTTCATGCTCAGCTTAGCCATTTCTTTCATTCTGATTGCTTTTACGCCAGCTTTCTGGTCGTTATCGGCACCACCCATCATGGCATTTTCAAGGTACCATTGCCCCGATGAAACGTTAATATTTCCCCCTTCATACCGATTCTTAGAAGCATCATCAAAACCTTCAGGAAAGTTAGCGGCTACTTTGGTTTGTGCGCTTGGTGTGGGCGTTGTACGAGTGGGTATGTTCGTATTCGTGGAGGGTATATAAACGCCTGCGCATGAAGAAAGAAATAACGAAATGGAAAGAAAAATGCTTAGTTTTTTGAACATTGAAAGGGGAATTTGTTAGAATGAATTACAAATTTATGACATATTTTGTGGGTAATCCTATGTTATATCGATTAGAAATATTTTATGAAATTGGTAAATATTTTGTGCTTTTTTCCGAAAAATGGAATTCGGATATTAATTTAAGTTTGGTAAAACGTTTAGTACTATTTTAGTAAATTTGCCTAAATTTTAACGGAGCTATCTGCTATTTGTCGCAACCCAAATAAACCCTGACAGCGGTTGGACGATAAATAATAGAATTCTCAATTTTAATCACTGATTTTGTCAATTATTTCAAAAAAATCACATGAAAAAAATAATACTACTTTGCTCGTTAATCCTTGTAAACCAATTAGTTAAGGCGCAGCCTAAAAAAGATTATCTCGTTACAATTACCACGCCTTGGGGAGAAATGCACGCTCTTTTATACGACCAAACACCCCAACATAAAGCCAACTTTTTGAAATTGGTGGATGATAAATTTTACGATGGATTACTTTTTCATCGCATCATCAATTTGTTCATGATTCAAGGGGGTGACCCAAATTCACGAATAGCAACACAAGGAATTATGTTGGGAAATGGAGATGTTGGCTATAAAATTCCAGCGGAAATAACGCCCGAACTTTTCCATAAGAAAGGTGCATTGGCAGCAGCCAGAGACAGTAATCCCGCAAAGGCTTCTTCGGGCTGTCAGTTTTATGTAGTACAAGGACAAATTTGGAATGATGTTACGCTGCCACAACAAATGGCTCGCACGCCACAACGAGTTTTTACGGATGCACAAAAGCAAGTTTATAAAACAATAGGAGGGACACCTCACCTCGACGGAAATTATACAGTTTTTGGACAAGTAATTGATAATCTGTGGGTTATAGATTCGGTGGCAACCCAAAAAAGAGATGGTAATAATCGCCCTTTGAAGAATATTGCCATGAAAATTACGTGCAAAAAAATGCGAAAAAAGAAGATTTCTAAGTTGTATGGCTGGGAATATTGAGAATAATTTAACACAAAACTATAACCTATGAGCATAAGTGAATTTTGATTATGTAATCCTAATCCTTAAAACTAAAACCTACTATTAATCGTGCAAAAAAAGAAAATCCTCATTACAGGTTCTAACGGATTATTAGGACAAAAATTAGTATTATTACTCGCACAAAATACTGATATTCAATTGGTTGCTACTTCTCGGGGTTTAAATCGGATAGATTTTACGGAAGGTTACGACTACCAAGAAATGGATATTACCAATGCTGAACAAGTGGCAGAGGTAATTGAAAAAGTGCGCCCCGATGCTATTATTCACACGGCGGCCATGACCAACGTTGACCAATGTGAAGGTGAAAAAGATTTGTGTTGGGCCATGAATGTAAAAGCGCTCGAATATTTGGTAGAAGCCTGTGAAAAGCACGATATTTTTCTTTGCCATCTTTCCACAGATTTCGTTTTCGACGGTGAATCTGGACCTTATTCGGAGGAAGATAAACCCAATCCAATAAGTTATTATGGTTGGAGTAAATACGCTGCCGAAGAAGTAGTAAAACGTTCAAAATGTACTTGGAGTATCATCAGGACAGT
Source organism: Arcicella sp. (assembly GCF_964672035.1). Taxonomy (NCBI): domain Bacteria; kingdom Pseudomonadati; phylum Bacteroidota; class Cytophagia; order Cytophagales; family Flectobacillaceae; genus Arcicella; species Arcicella sp. Next base: position 9,699 of record NZ_CBABQS010000074.1, on the reverse strand, counting down.
TTTGGTTTATGGAATTACGAATGACATGAGCCGATCAAACATCATTCTTTGGGTGAAAAAATCCTTAGAAGCTCAGAAACCAATCAAAGTTGTAACCGACCAATTCAGAACCCCAACTTTAGCCGAAGACTTGGCGATGGGTTGTTGGTTGGCCGTCGATAAGAGAGCCGAAGGAATTTTCCACATCTCAGGCAAAGACTTTTTGACTCCCTACGAAATGGCGATTAAAACCGCTGATTTCTTCAACTTAGATAAATCATTAATTTCCCAAGTTGATGCTAAGAATTTTACCCAACCCGCCAAACGTCCACCCCGTACGGGTTTTTTGTTGGATAAAGCAGTGGCCGTTTTGGGGTATAATCCCGTTAGTTTTGAGGAGGGGATTCAGGTTTTGGTGGGGCAGATTTCTAATCCATAAACTCCCAAGCACTTACATACCCACCTTTTTTCTCGGCATATTCAATAAAATTGGCATAAAAAGAATGCTGTCCCAACGTGGTACTATCGCCAATAACGACTAATTTTTTTCTGGCACGAGTCATTGCTACATTCATTCTTCGGATGTCGGAAAGGAAGCCAATTTCGCCTTTATCATTGCTTCTCGTAAGACTGATATAGACAATATCTCGCTCTTGTCCTTGAAAACTATCAATGGTATTTACACTAACATTTTCTTTGTATTTCTGTAAATCTGGACTGTGTTCAAATTGTGTTTTTAGAAGATTTATCTGTTGTTTGTAAGGTGAAATTACGGCAATACTGGGGAAATTATCGACGGTATATTTTTTACTTAACTCGCTGATGAATAGATTTATATGTTTAAATGTAAACGCCGCTTCATCGGGATTTGTGCTACTGGTTCCTTCCAATTTTTCCTCAAATCCACAACCTGCTGTATCAATAAAAAGTAGCGGAAAATCATTTTCAAAAAGTAAAGATTTAGCTACTGATTCATGCGCTTTTAATTTATCCTCATAAAAAATCTTAGACGAATATCCCATGATGTTTTCGTTCATTCGATACTGCTCTTCGAGTAAAGTCACCGCCTCTGGGTGGAGTTCAATGCACTTCTCCAAAAGCGTTTTACTGAGGCCACTTTTTGCGGCTTCGTTCGATTTTATCGTGGGTGATAACTGACAATGGTCACCCGCCAAAATCACCTTTTTTGCCTTTAAAATCGGAATCCAACAGGCAGGTTCGAGGGCTTGTCCAGCTTCGTCAATCACGACGGTATTATACGTTAAATTTCTAATGGTATAATGATTTGCACCCACGAGCGTGGCCGTGACTACTTGCGTTTTCGACACAATATCATCAATAATATACTGTTCGGTATTGCCAACTTCCTTCATGATTTTATGGGCTTCATCAAACAGGGCTTTGCGTTGGTCACGTTCAGATTTACCAAAACTTTTCTTGTATTTATGCGCCATATTCTTGAATTCCATTGCCTGTTTTTTCAAGCGTTTAGTTTCCTTCAAATATTCGTGTTCGGCCATTTTTGCTTCCAAAGTCAGTTTTTGCAAACGCTCAGAAACCCTCGCAGGATTGCCCACCCGAAGCACATTTAATCCTTCTTCCGAAAGTTTCTCACTCAATAAATCAACGGCTGTATTACTGGGAGCAACCACCAAAATCTTCTGATTTTCTTGCTTAATTAATGCTTTAATTGCTTGAATTAAGGTAGTTGTTTTGCCTGTTCCAGGAGGGCCATGAACAATCGACAATTCATTGGCTGACAGGATTTTGTCAACTGCTTTTGATTGAGATTTGTTTAATTTTCCAACGCTTGCTGGGTTCAAAACCCAGCCAGCGTTATCCTGTCTAAACGTTGGACTTTTTTCTCCCGTCAAAACCTGAATTAATTCACTTTTTTCTTGCATTTCAGATGCCGTTTTGAGGGCATCATTCATTTCATCGTAACTATTATCATCAAACAACACATCAACGCCCAATTTTCCATCTCTACTCCATTCGGGAAGTTCATCGTCTTTGATAGTAATTTTTAGTTTATTGCCATTTTGATGCGAAATAGTGCCTTCAATTCTATCTTTTTTTGGGTCATGATTGGTGAAGAAAACCGCTGGCATTCCCGAACGAAATTGATGAAAAATGTCTTGGTGCGTAGTTCGTTCCAATTCAATGGTCAAATAATCTCCCCGACCAATTTCCGACCCTCGAATTGCCACGGGAAACCACGTCAAACCATTAGCTCGGCGTTCGGCTACCGACGATGATTCAGTTAATTTTTTATATTGTTCACGGTCTTCATTCCGTTCAATTTTCAGTAAATCCAGTAATTTTTTAAAATAATCCATGTTACAAAGGTAATTAAATAGCACACGGATTGAATGGATTAGACACGGATAAAATTTGATTAGCTACTTTTATACACCTGTTGTTGTCTGTGTCTTCACAGATAACGTTAGTAGGTTATCTGTGAAGACACAGACAACAACAAGTGTACTTGCAAAATTTTTATCCGTGTCTAATCCGTTCAATCCGTGTTCCATTAAGCATACAAAAGCCTTCTCAAATCATTTGAGAAGGCTTTTGTATGCAATTTTAGCTTAACTTATTTCTTTGCTGGCGCTGATTTTTTCAATTCAGCATATTCAGCATTTAAGCCATCCACAATTTGTTTTGTTCTATCCGCTGATTCATCAGCAAATAAAATACCGCCGCCCGCTGTGGTATATCCCAATACAAATTCAAAGTTATTTTCTGCATTGTGTTTCTTTACATACTCACGGATGTTTGTATATAATTCTTGCATTTTTTTAGATTGCTCTGCTGCTAATGCTTGCTGACGTTGTTGGCTGTATTGTTGTAATTCAGCACCTTTTTTCTTCAACATCATGTCGGCTCCTTGCAATTCTGCTTGAGTCATTGTTTGCGCTCTTTGTTGAATCGCTTGTAATTCACCTTGAAGCCCTTTTTCACGCTGACCCAAATCTACTTGTAAACGGTAGCCTTTGTTTTCAAACTCTTTTTGAGCGTCTTTGTAAAATTGGTATCCAGATAATAATGAATCAGTATTTACATAAACTGTTGTCTTTTCTACGCCTGTTTTAGTGGTTGATGCTGTTGATGCTGTTGCTGTTCCTGAATTTGCAGCTTTATCGCATGATATTGCTCCGATTGCCAACAAACCGCCACACACGATTAGGGATAATTTTTTCATTTGTAATTTGTTAAAATATTGATTTTATGTTCGTTTCAAAAAAAATGTCTGCAAAGATAATAATTTTTCAAGGAAAAACTTCATTCGATTTTATAAGTCAATGATAAGAATCGACTTACTGTAAATAGTATTTAAAATTTGTGGATAACTTGTTTATAATGAGATAATTATCGAATATTTTCTTATTTACTTACCATCAAAAAAAATGACAGCCTGAAAAATTATCAAGCCGTCAACGTTTAAACAAAGTATATCTTACTTACTCAATTTTCATTATTTTCTTAGTATAAATTTTATCATCAATCGTCGTCTTGATAAAATAGTCACCTGAACGAGCATCTTTTAGATTTACCTGAACGGTATTAATGCCAATTGTACCCTTTAATTTAGATAATTGTTGGGCAATTCCTCGGCTATCAATCAAATCAATGTCAATAATTGCGTTCTCTTTTTCAACAAATACTTTTAAATTGACGAGGTTGGTCGTTGGATTTGGATAGGCCAATACTACATTTTCACTTTCTGGGCCAACTTCTTTTGAAACTTTACTCGCCATCACGGCAAGCACTTCTTTTAAAGTGATTGAACCAGCGTCTTGCTCAAGTGGTTTGGCTAAACTTTTGGATGCCTGTCCAGAGCGAGAATAAAAACTATTTCGTACATTTAAAGAGAAAGATTTATCCGAAATCTCCACAAAAGTGTCGTTATTATCTAAAATTGCGACTTTTGAGAAATCCCCACCTTTGCCTTTAAAATTGAAAATGGCCACGGGTTCGCCCGATTTGAATGCGCCGTAATTGGTTTCAGCATTGGTTTTTCCAATGATATAATATTCAAACTGCGGGTCGATTTTTACCTCTGAAAAAGCTTTCTGACCACCAATTTTTGTGGGTGTTTTTTCCCATGAACCTTTGATGTCAGCGATTGAAATAAGGCTAAATTCCCGAGGAACTTTTAGGGAGAATTGGGCAGTTACACCTCTTTCTTCTGAATCTGGATTATTGAAATTTGGCGTGTCGTAAGTGGGGACAATCCACGCCGTGAATACATCCTTACCTTCGTCGTAAGTAATCATGTATTTTGTTTTTAAGTCAGATTCGGTTTGTGCTTGAATGCCCATAGATGACATAAAAAACACGAATAAAATATTTTTGAATTTTTTCATTTTCGTTTATTTTGATGATTTGACTTTAACAATACTAAATGGTACACAAATATTTGGGCGACAGCAATTTCCATCTTCTACTACAATGGGGCAACAACCTTGTGCGGGGCATTGGGCATTGCTTGCTTGAAATGTATAACTCCCTAATTGAGAAATAATTAAGCTATTTCCCGTGCCAACCGTCACGCCATTATTAAACCAAATAATGTTGGTAAACTGTACAGGAACGGAAACTTGAAAACTATCGCCACTACAAAGTTTTATGGGTACAGACACGCAGGCTCTGTCTTCGTTGTCTGAAGGGGTTAATTCTAATTGGTCTAATGATTGAATTTTGACAAAATTGAAGGATACGCCTTCGCTAATTGCAAGCGCAGAAATCGTTAAAGTGGCGGTTGTTCCAGCCGCTAACAAAGGGATATTCCAAAGTGGTAGCGTGAATGTTCCCGTTGAAACGGTATTGCTCGAATATTGTAATCCTGCATCCAAACTATCTTTCACCACAATATTGGTGGCATCGGTAGAACCTAAATTTTCAATGACAATTGTGTATGAAACAAGACTATTTTTTGCAACAATTTTCGTGTTTCCATTCAAAATTTTAGTGATTTTCAAATTTGCAACCCCTCTATTTACCGTTATGCATACTTGTGCTGTATCACAGAGGGTAGGAAAGATCTTGTCGCAAATTTGATATACGTAACAATCTTTCCCGATAAAATTGCGATTGGGCGTATATTTAATGGTTCCGTCAGCATTAACAATAACAGTTCCGTTGGTCGGGTTTTGACTGATGCTCACTGTCACATCCGATGGATTTACGGTATTTCCATCTTTAGTATCGTTGATTAAAATGTTTGTCGTTGTTGGCGTATTGGCAGCGGTTGTTGAATTATCTGGATTAGCTTGCAATGGCAGACAATTAGCGAGTGCTCCTGTGATTGAAAGAAATTGTTCCAAAGGCCTTTGATTTCCTCCGCTTGGTTGTCCAGAGCGTGAATAAAAGCTGTTTCCAACGTTGAGACCATAACTATTATCGGCAATTGTGATAAAGAGATCCTTGGCAGGTAATGCTTTTACGATGCCATAACAACTATTGCCCGTGAAGCTAAAAAGTGCTACCGGAACCCCTAAAGCAAACGTCCCATAGTCTGTTTCTTTGGGTGCTTTTCCGATGATATAGTAATTGAGCGTTTGGTTTAAACCTGGCCAACTCTGCCCATTTTGTCCTGGCCCTAATTTACGAAATGCCGAATCGGTTTCTTTGGTCCATATACCTTTAATGTCAGTGATGCTTGTAATGACAAAATCTTTTGGCACCACAATCGTAAACTGGGCAGTTCCTCCCAATTCGGTATTATTGGCATTATTAGCATTCGGCACGTTGTAGTCTGGCACTACCCAAGCGGTATATATTTGACTACTTGGATTATAAGTAACCTGATATTTAACCGTATTTGAAGAGATTTGTCCTTTTACTACCGATGAAATCAATAGTAAAATCAGCATAAATTGACAAATAATTGAATTAAATTTTTTTTTCATAGCAATACTTATTTTGAATACTTAAACATTGAAAATTGACTGGATAAAAGAAAAACTTACTTTTATTCAGTCTCAACTTTTACGGTAATTGTTGTTTTATTATGAAATAATTCAACCCTAAGATATTTCCAGGATGATTTTTGAGTACATTTTGATAGATAAATTCAACATCATTGCCCGTTCCTTGGAAAATGGTTTCTCCGTTCATATCAATATCTCCCGTATAATAGCCCTTCAATTTGTAAGAAGGACTCACAAATAAGTTTCCAGTTGCATTAATAACTTGTAGATAAATAGCAATGACATCATTTGCAGATCCTTGATAAATGATGTTGTTGTCTTCCAACGCATTACCCGCCCACATAGCCTTTCCTTGTTGGACAATTACTTGGGGTTGATTAATGATATTGAGGGAGTCTTTATTGAAATTATGGGTTGCAACCATTTGAAAATCAATGACTTTACAGATGTTGCTCATTGCATTCTTTGCCGACATTACCCCGAGATGATTACGATGTTTTACCACCAAATAATACTGTCCCGTATTGGCCAAACTAAAAATAACCGAACCCGTTCCATCCACATCGACAATGTCTCCATCCCGCTGAATCAAGGCCGAACGACTATCCACAATTAACGTTGAATCCGTTCCACTGCGTAATTCCACAAATACCCAATCTACAATGGCATTGGCACCTGTAGTTGCTAAGACCAGCGAAGTGGTGGTATTGGCAGTCGTCAAACCCCCTAAATAAGGCGAAGTGGTTGGAATCAAGTTTTTTGCTCTCAAATCATCTCGCATGAGTGTATTGGGTAAATCGACCCCTAACAGCGCACCTTGTAAATAAGCTTTGGGCGTTAAACAAACTTTGTTGGGAGCCAATACTACCACGCTCACCGAAGCCGTATCACATTTGCTGGGAATTCCATCGTCACAAATAGCGTATTTAAACGTAGCCGTTCCCACAAAAGTGGCATTGCTTGGGGTGAAAGTCAGCGTCCCATTACCATTAACCGTTACCGTTCCTGCAGCAGGTTGAGTAATGATGGAGGGACTTCCCAAATTGTTAAGATCGGGGTCAGAGTCGTTATTTTTTACAGGAATTATCACGGGTACACCACTAACGGTTGCTACCACATCATCCAATGCCACAGGGGCGTGATTGCCCGTTTGGGTAGGTAAAATCTCCACGGTTATGGTAGCGGTATCACATTTACTGGGCGTTCCTGTATCACAAATACTGTACGTGAAAAAATCAGTACCGATAAATCCTATCGTGGGTGTATAAGTAAAGTTCCCATTGGGCAATTGAATCACAAGCCCGTGCGTGGGATTGCTTAATTGGGTGGGTGTGCCTAAGGTAGCAAAACCATCGGGGTCAATATCGTTGGCTTTAGCGTTTATAATGATGGGAATACCGACCGTGGTTTGGGTATTATCGTCATCGGCTACGGGAGCATTATTGGCTAAGACTGGTGATGGGACAATCTGGATATTGACACAAGCGGTATCACAAGCACTGGGAACGCCATTATCACAGATTTTGTAACAGAAAGTATCGTTGCCAGATGCTCCTGCGTTTGGCGTGTAAGTGAAAGTTCCGTTGGCATTCAAGGTCAGCGATCCTTTGGTCGGAGCGGTGATGGGGGTGGTGCTAACGACTAACGTATTACGATCTAAATCAAAATCATTGGTTAAGACATTGCCAGTCACGGGTTGATTGGCGGGTGTGACGGCGATGTCAGGGGTTGCAATTGGTTTTTGATTGAGTTTAATAGTAACCAAAGCGGTATCACAAATGATTGGATTCGTACTACTACAAATAGTATAAATAAACGTATCGGTTCCACTGGCTCCTAAGTTGGCAGTATATTTTATCGAACCATTCGCATTGACAGTTGCCGTTCCTTTTGTGGGTACTAAACTCACAATTGGCGTAGTAATTTTTGTTAAATCGGTTACGGAGGTACCATCGGGATTTTTATCGTTGGATAATATAGGTATTGTCACACTTATGCCCACAATCGCAACGGCATTATCGGGAATGGCTTGTGGGGCGGCTATAATTGTTAAAATTACTAATGCCGTATCACAAACGCTGGTATTGGTTTTATCACAAATTGAATAAATGAAGGTATCAATTCCCGACGTTGCCACGTTTGGGGTGTATTTGACGGAGCCATCTGGATTAATGGTGGCTGTTCCTTTTGTGGGTGCCAAGGTTAGGGTGGGCGGAGTGATTTTGGTTAAATCAATCACAAGCGTGCCATCGGGATTTCTATCATTGACTAAAATTGGAATGGTTGAACTAACCCCAGCTACTACCGACGCAATATCAAGATTGGCTTGTGGTACACCCGTAATAAAAATGGTCACTTTGGCGGTATCGCAAGTAATTGTATTGATTTTATCACAGATTGTGTAGATAAAAATGTCCGTTCCAAAAGTGCCTAAATTGGGGGTATATTTTATGGTTCCATCAAGATTCACAATGGCCGTTCCTTTCGTTGGAAGGGCTGTTATGATGGGCGTTGTTACATTTGTTAAAGTCGCTTGCGTTCCGTTATTGGCTTTGTCATTTGCCAACACAATAATTGTTTTGCTTATTCCCGCAGCAGTGGAAGCCGTATCGGGATTAGCTATCGGAGGTAAACAATTGGCTGGAATTCCCGTAGTAGCAAGAAATTGTTCTAACGGTTTCTGATTTCCTCCACTCGGCTGTCCTGATCTTGAATAAAAACTGTTGCCTGCATTCAAACTGTAGTTAAGATCTGCCGCAGTGATGAAGGGGTCATTAGCGGGTAATGCTTTCACCACGCCATAACAACTATTTCCTGTAAAGCTAAAAAGTGACACTGGAACGCCTACCGCAAATATTCCATAATTTGTTTCATTGGGTGCTTTACCAATAAGGTAATAATTTAGGGTAGGGTCGAGTCCTACCCAAGTTTGCCCTGGTTGTCCAGGTCCTAATTTACGGAAATCCGAATCCGTCGTTTTTGTCCAAGTTCCTCTAATATCGGTGATGTTAGTTATCACAAAATCTTTAGGAACGACAATCGAAAATTGAGCCGTTCCGCCAAATTCAGTTGCTCCTAAATTATTAGCATTTGGAACGTTATAATCTGGTACTACCCAAGCAGTATAGACTTGACTGACAGGATTATAAGTAATTTGATATTTCACCGTGTTGGATGAAATTTGTGCCTTTACGGTTACGGAGGCGAGCAGGAATAGCATGAAGCATAGCCCTGAAAAATGGCAGTAATTAATTTTTTTCATTGTTGATAATTGATAATACTTATTCGTTAGCTATATTTTGTTTATATCTTTGGATTACAAATGGGGTATTTTAATTTCAAAAATACTTTGTCCAACTTGGTAGAATTAAAGAGTCAATACTCCGTTAGGGTAACTGCTGTTTTATTTTGAAAGAATTTAGTTTCAACGTATTTCCAGGATGATTTTTAAAAATATTCTGATAGATAAATTCCACATTGTTGTCCGTTCCTTGGAAAATTGTTTCTCCGTTCATGTCAATGTCTCCTGCATAATATCCCTTTAATTTATAAGAAGGACTCGTAAAAAAATTGCCCCCAGCACCAATGGTCGAGGTGTAAATAATATTCACATCGTTTAGAGATCCTTGATAAATTATTTCGGTATCATTTAGCGCATTCCCCGCCCATAGGGCTCTTCCTTGTTGGACAGTTACTTGTGGTTGGTTGGAGATATTGAGGGAATCTTTATTAAAATTAGGCGTTGTAATTAGTTGAAAATCAATGACTTTGCAGGCATTACTCA
>NZ_CBABQS010000073.1:0-22516 GCF_964672035.1 Arcicella sp. | reverse complement strand
AAAATTGACCATGAATTGATTGAGGCATTTTTGCACTCAATGGAAATGGATTTATATTACGCAGATTATAATCAAGAAGGTTACGAAGCCTATATTTATGGTTCGGCGGAGGTTGTGGGATTGATGTGTTTACGGGTTTTTTGTGAAGGAAATTTAGCCGAATACGATCGACTAAAAGCCGATGCAAAACGTTTGGGTTCTGCCTTTCAAAAGGTAAATTTTTTGAGAGATATTAAATCAGATTTTCAAGAAAGAGGACGTACTTATTTTCCCGATGTGGACTTTACTAACTTTACCTTGGAAGACAAAAAAGCGATTGAAAATGATATTCAAGCAGATTTTGATGCTGCCCTTCGTGGAATTTTAGAATTACCCAAAGGAGCAAAAGGAGGCGTTTATTTAGCTTACAAATACTATTTAAGATTGTTCGATAAAATCAAAAATTGTCCTGCCTCACGCATACAAAATGAGCGAATCAGAGTACCTGACTACCAAAAAATGACTTTATTGGCGAGTACATATTTTCAAATGAGACTTAATGTTTTGTAGATTCTTATAAAAATATTTTGATGATAAGAATCTACAAAAACTAAATTGCTGATGGCTATTTTAAAATTACCGTCAGTGGTTAAATAGTTTACTCAAATAACTCTCCATTTCCCCCAAACCCAACGCATTAAACGTCATATTGGCTAAAAGTCCACCCTTACGAGCCACTGCTACGCCATAGTGCATATCAAAATATCCTTCTTTTTCGTGGGCATCTGGATTGATAGAAAGCATTACATTTTTTTCTAAAGCGTACTGAATCCATCGCCAATCTAAGTCCAAACGATAAGGGCTTGCATTAATTTCTATCACTACGCCATTGGCAGCGCAGGCATCAATAACTTTCTGATAATCAATTGGATAGCCCGCACGAGACAATAAAATTCGACCCGTTGGATGCCCCAAAATGGTTGTATATGGATTTTCAATGGCCCCAATAATTCTGGACATTGCTTTTTCCTGATTCATCTTTAAATTTTGGTGAATTGATGCCACGATGTAATCAAAAGACTTCAACACATCATCGGCGTAATCCAAAGAACCATCGCCCAAAATATCCGATTCAATACCTTTCAAAATCTTAAAAGGTCGGTCGGTCATAGAGGCATATTTTTGATTGAGTGTATCAATTTCAGCGTGTTGTTCCCAAATTCTTTCCTCCGAAAGCCCTTTGGCATAAGAGGCCGTTTTTGAATGATCGGCGATTCCAAGATACTCAAAACCTAATTCCCGACAATAATCCGCCATTACTGCCAAAGTATGTTTGCCATCCGAATAAGTTGAGTGATTGTGTAAAATTCCTTTCAGTGAATCCCACGTAACTAATTCCTCAATTTGATGATTTTTAGACCATTCAAATTCAAAATTTCCTTCCCGCATTTCTGGAATAATATACGGCATATTTACACTCGCATAAATATCTTCTTCCGATTCAAAAACTTGTTTACTTAGTTGTTTATAAATTCCGTTAGTAGCCAAGTGTTTTTCGCCAGAAGAATAGATAAATACCTGATTTACAAATTGTTGTGGTGAACAAATCTGAATTTCTACGGGTATTTTTTTCTCTAAAAATTTTCCTCGCCAAGCAAAGGGAGAAGATCCTTTTTCATCTTGTTGAAGGTCAGGAAAGGCATTCAAAAACTGTTGAACTTCCCACGGTTTATGATGTCCAACCACTAACTGAATTGAATGGACAATTTCATTTTTACGACGAACATCTCCCACAATTTCCACTTGCTCAAACTGTTTTTCCAGCATATCAAGCAGAGTTTGGGCTAATTCTTCACCTTTTTCCATCCTCAATTTTCCAGTATTTGATTGTGCATAAAGGATTGATTCTTTGATCGTTGCTTGAATTTTATCGCCAAATCCTTTCAGTTTTGCCACTTCGCCATTTTCACAAGCCAAAAGTAATTCACGATTATCGGTAATGCCTAATTCTTGCCAAATAGCTCGTACTTTCTTTGGGCCAATGCCTTTTATTTGGAGCATTTCCAATAAACCTTCGGGTGTTTTTGCTAATAATTCCGTAAGTTCTTGACTTGTGCCAGTTCTACGGATTTCATCAATTTTACTCGCCACACTTTTTCCAACACTCGGCAAACCAGCGAGTTGTTCAACCGAAAGAACCATCAAATCAGCCGATTCTTTATCTAAGGCACGAGCCGCAAAGCTGAGATTTTTGATTTTAAACTCATTTTCATCGTGCAATTCAAGGAGTTTTACGGTTAATTCAAGGAGGGCAACAATTTCTTCGTTAGACATGGGATATTATATTGGATTAAAGAACAAATTTCTAAAAAAAAATACTTTTCCAATCTTTTTCAGTAAATTTAAACGATAAAAAAATAAAGATATGGAAGAAGTATTAGAACAGAAAAAAAATAAAGTCCATCAATTAATTAATACGATTGATGATGAAATGGAATTAGACTTTTTAGTAAATGCTTTTCAAAAATATGAAACTCAAAAGCATGGAAATATCTGGAATAGTTTAACAGAGGAGCAAAAACAGGGAGTTATAACGGCTGATATGGAGAGTGAAAATGAAGATAATTTAATAGATTTTGAAGATTTAAAGAAAATATGGCGTACAAAGTAAAAATTAATAAAAAGCCCTTCAAGATTTAGAAGATATTTCAACTTACATAAATGATACATTTGGAAATATTATTGCCAATGAGTTTAGGACTAAAATTTTAGATTCCATCTCTCTTCTTCAAGATTTTCCTCAAATTTGGAGTATTCAAAATAAAGAGCGAGGATATAGAGGGTTAGTCATTCATCGTTACACGACAATTATATATAAGTTTGTAAATCAGCAAGTTATAATTCTCAGGTTTTACGATAATTGACGAAAACCTTTATAATAATTAAATTAAATACGGATTGAACCTATAATACTTGAAGGTTCAATCCGTGTTCAATTTACACCTCAGCTACCGCTTCTTGTTCTGCTAAAACCTCCGTTACTGGTCTGAAATTACCTTTTTTTAACAATTCATTCTCTGGAATGTAAGGACAAACTTCCAAAATAGTGGTGATGTTGATATCCGTAATTTGGTAATCATTCAAGTTCCCTAAGTTCTTGGTCAAAGCTTCAAAAGCATCTTTTGGGTTTTCAGCATTGATTAACATGATATGAGGAGTTTTCTTTTCCTTCTGCGTTTTTTCATCAAAACTGATGTACTGAACCTTTGCTTTATACCAAATTTCAGAACCATTTTCTTCAAAAAATACCTCACTCAGTTTCATTTTTGTCAGATTTGTCAATTGAAAATCAGGGGTATTGCTCGCCACAATTTCAAACATTCTCGCTTCTGCTTCGGTGTATGAAACGGCATCTACCAAATATGCCTCATTAATTGTTTTTAAAGAACCCGCTTCGTCTTCTTTCTGATATCGTATTTTTCCTAAATACCAAGTTGCCATTGTTTTCGATGCGACCGTCGCTTCGGTTCGCTTTTAGATGTTTATTGTTCGGGAATTATTAAATTTAATTAGGTTTCAAAATCGAAAATCGACTAAAATCTATATTTTTACAAAATTATCAATAATGATACTAAAATTATACATCGTGCATCCTTTTTTTATAAATTGCATTTACTAATCAAACAACTACAACATGGCAACGACTTCCCTTCATCAAAATCTTTCTCTTGAACAAACAGGCACTTCCACCAAGCGTCTTTTGTTAGGAATTCCTTTGCAAATTTATGCAGTAGCCATCTGTTCGGCACTCGTAATTATTGGCGTGCAATGGGACATTGCTTGGCACATGAGCATCGGGCGAGACGGCCTTTTTTCTGCTCCGCACAATGCCATTTATTTGGGAGCGGCTTTGGCGGGTATTATTTCGGGTTACCAAGTTTTAAAAACTTCCTTCTGGGGAACATCCCAAGAAAAAGGCAAAATGGTCAACTTCTGGGGCATATTTTATAGCTCTTTGGGAGGAATGTTCTGTATTTGGGGTGGTTTTGGGGCGGCAACTTCGGCTCCTTTTGATGATTGGTGGCACGCAACTTATGGTTTGGACGTAAAGATTTTCTCACCTCCTCATGCGGTTTTAGGTTTGGGTTTAATTGCGATTCAAATTGGGGCAATGATTTCGGTTTTAGCAGTCTTAAATCGTAAAGAAAAATTATCGTATTTGTCTGATTCACAGAATATTAGTCGAAATATAAGGCTTCGTAATATTTTCATGTTTACGGCAGGATTAGTTGTGTTGACGGTTGGAACTTTCCTCACAGAATTTATGGGACGATGGAATATGCACCGTGATTCGTTCTATGAAATCGGTTGTTTTGCTTTCCCGATGTTTATTATTGCCTTTGCCAGAGCCAGTAAAATTAAATGGGGAGCCACCATCATTACGGTAATTTATATGATTGCGATGATTTGCATTAATGTAACGCTCCGACAATTTCCTGCCGAGCCACTTTTAGCGCCCGTTGCTAATCATATCACATTCTTCCAAACAACGGCATTTCCTTTATTATTGGTTTTTCCAGCGATGATTATCGACATGCTTCGTGAAAAATTTACGAGCACAAATGACTGGATTTTGGCAGTAATTTTGGGCTTAGGATTTTTCTTAACATTTATTGTTATCCAATATAATGCAGGAACATTTTTGAAAGAATCTCCTTTAGCCCGTAACTGGTTTTTTCAGTCTGATACTTTACCTTACAACAATCCTGCGAAAGCGGAATGGCGTTATAAATATACCGATGGACAAATCACAAAAGGATTTCAGAATTGGGCTATTGCTTGTTTAGTTGCCTCTTTTTTAGGGATTCTCTCAGCACGCATTGGCCTGCTTTGGGGCAATTGGATGAAGCGAGTGCAGCGTTGAAATAGTTTATAATTATCAATTAATAATAGTAGATAATCAACATTTAAGTGTCCGACAAGCGGATTCTTAAATGCTGATTACGACAAAACTATTAATTTTTCACTCTTCATTATTAATTAATCCTCCGCTCTTGAAAAATTTCATCCTAATATCATTCCTTTTTATTTCATTTTTCACCTGCGCACACGTGGGCAGTCCTGGTGTTGTGTATGAAGGGCAAGCGGGTAAATATACTTTGCAGGTGTACGTACAACCGCCCGATGTGATTCCTGGCACCGCCCAAGTAACCATTTATACCGATGGCAACGATATTGAACACATCCGAATCAAACCGATTTACTTTTGGTTTGGCGATGAAGGTTCACCCGTTTCGGAGGAAATTTTGCCCGTAGCTGGACAATATGGCAAATTTGAAGGCATTGTTTGGTTTATGATGTCCACCGCAGGCAGTGTAGAAGTGGAAGTTTCGGGCAAAAGAGGTACTGCAAAAATGATTGTTCCCGTAGCGGCAGTTTCTACGGCAAAGCGTTCGATGCCAGCGGGTTTGGGTTGGATTTTGGCCGCTTTAGGCGTGTTTTTGGTCGGCGTTCTCACCACTATTTTTGGCGCAAGTGTGAGCGATAGTTTGCAACCCATAGGTGAAAAAGCAACGCCTAAAACCATTCGCAAACGAGTGACAGGTTCGCTGGTGGGAGCGAGTTTTTGTGGACTGCTGTTGTTTATTGGTAATAATTGGTGGGGCGGACTTACGAAAGACTATCTCAATGATGTGTATAAACCTTACCGAGCCATCACAAAAGTGGTAAATGAAAATGGACAAGATGTATTGAAATTAACGATTGATAGTAACTCGGTATATAATCGTAAACTGAGCTATTTAATTCCTGACCACGGTAAACTGATGCACCTATTTTTGGTACGACAAGGCACAATGGATGCGTTTGCTCATCTTCATCCCGTGCGAAAAGATACGCTTAATTTTGAGGCAGTTTTACCCAATTTGCCCGCAGGGAAATATTTGTTATACGCCGATATTATGCGGTACATTGGCGGTTTTCAATACACCTTGACAGATACGGTTGAAATAAAAACTGCCGTTAACAATACCAAAATTCAAGACCCTGATGATACGTATGCCCTCACAACGGCTTTGAATGAAAAGAAAACGAATGTATTGGATGAAACTATTACCATTTGTGGAACGCCCGGTGTAAAAACCAAGCTCCATGATGGTTCAAGCATTGTTTGGGAGGCTGACCCTAAGAAATCCATGATGGCGGGACAGGTCTATGACTTAAACTTTTTAGTAGTTTCTCCGGATGGAAAAGAAGCAATTTTGCAACCCTATTTGGGCATGATGGGACACGCCGCCATCGTGAAAACGGACGGTTCAGTTTACATACACCTACACCCAACTGGTACGGTTTCGAGTACGTCCGTAGGGGTAATGCAAAAGCGAATTGCCGAGACTTCCGTGGAACCCTTTATTGCAACGCCAAAAGTTTTTAGGGACAGTGTTGACAAAGTTCTGACCAAAATCCAAACCATGCCCGAAGCGCAAAGAGACCAATTTCTGATGCCAAATATGAACCACAATACCAAAGAACACCACGGTGGCAGTGTAAAATTTCCCTACGTTTTTCCAACGGCTGGTAATTACAGAATTTGGCTACAAATTAAGCGAAATGGAAAGATTTTGACGGGGGTTTTTGATGCGGTGGTGATTTAGGATAAATATTAAATACATATCCCCCAATCAAAGACGGGAAAAACAGTTTCTTTTTATAAAATGAAGACAGGTAAATCTAAAAATCAAGCTAACCAATACGATAAAATATTTAAGGAAAACATAGAGGCTGTCATTCCCAGTTTGATGCAAAATATATTGGGTATCCATGCAGTTTTATCAGAAGAGCTACCCGATGATATTCAACATACAAAAGAAAGAAAACCAGATGTTTTAAAGAAAATAACTGATATTCAAGGAGATACGTTTGTTTTACAGATTGAATTTCAAGTTTCTGACGAGCCTGAGATGGTTTACAGAATGGCTGAATATAACGTTATGTTATTGAGACTTTACAAAATTCCTGTTCGTCAATTTGTAATTTTTCTTGGTAAAGGTAAACCCAAAATGACAACAGAATTGTTTAGTGGTGATTTAGCTTTCAAGTACCATTTACTATCAATCAAAACTATTGATTACAAAGTTTTTCTAAAATCTAATAAACCAGAAGAAATTGTTTTTGCTGTTTTGAGTAATTTTGGCTTAGAAAAACCAGAAAATGCCATTGGAACAATTATTCGTAAACTTGAAGAAACAACAAAGACAGAATTAACGTTAAAGAAATACTTACGTCAGTTGCGTATTTTAGCGGAATTGCGTAAATTAGATTATAAAATAGATGAAATCATGGAAAGTATAGCAAAATATGTAAATGAAGAAACTGATTATTTTGTCGTTAAGTCAAAGAAAAAAATCGTAGAAAACCTTCTCAGAGAAAGTAATTTATCATTAGATAGTATTGCTAAAATGGTTGGTGTAACAATTGATTTTGTAATAACTATTCAACAAAAAATCAGTATAAAGTAATACGTATCCATTTTAAAAGATAGAAAAACCTCAAAAGCCAAGTCTCCAAAAAGAAACTTGGCTTCTTAATTTCCTCCCTCCCCAATTTACCGCCCAAATAAAATTCCTACCGTCCATCCTTAAAATTCAATAAAATCTCCGTTTTAGCGTCTTCCCAGTCAAATAGCTTTTGTTATCCAATTATGACAACCACAGAACAAAATCGGGAAATTCAGGAAACTGTCCAAAGCGAACGAAAACGTTTGCTCGACTTTATTCGTCGCCGTGTGCCGTCTTCCGATGATGCCGATGATGTTCTGCAAGAGGTTTTCTACGAGTTAGTTGAAATGTATCGCCTTACCAAACCTGTTGAGCAAATGGTTTCGTGGTTATACATGGTGGCTCGGAATAAAATCAATGATTTATATCGGGGCAAAAAAACGGTTACGCTTGATTATCAACAGTTTATCAACGATGAAGAAGAGAAAATTTCATTTTTTGATATGCTTCCCGATAATTCAAACGCTGACCCAATGATGCAAGAAATGATTTTGGAAGCCCTATCGCAAGCCCTCCAAGAACTTCCCGCCGACCAAAGATTAGTCTTTGAATTGCATGAGTTGGAAGAAAAAAGTTTCAAGGAAATTGCCGAAATCACGGGGGTAAATATGAATACGTTACTCTCAAAAAAACGGCAAGCGGTTCAGTATTTGCGAGAACGATTACGCTATTTATATCAAGAAGTTTTTAACTAAATAAACATTTACAACGATGAGAGCATTTAAAATTTTAAAAGTAATAGCCTTCGTACTGTTCTTCGTAACGGTGGGTGGATTGGTGGTCATGAATTTGTGGAATTGGTTAATTCCCGCCATTTTCGGACTGAAAGTCATTAGTTTTACGCAAGCATTAGGCTTATTAGTGTTGTCAAAAATTTTGTTCGGAGGTGGAGGTTGGGGAGGCAATCGGATGCACTTTTGGAAAAATAAAATGGCCGAACGCATGAAAAATATGTCGCCCGAAGACCGTGAACGCATGAAAGCAAAATGGGGTGTACATTGGCGAGCAATGGGCGAAGAAAAAGCCGAATAACCTTTTGTTGTGTTACAGATTATATTTATTCTGATAGCGATTTAGAAGATTTGATGGGTGTTTTACGGAAGTTGTTGTCTTGAACGACGACTTCCGTTGAGACGTAGATACGTCTAACTAAACCTGTCGCCATTGAAAGTTATGACTTTGGTAGTCGAAATAAGCCCTTTTATTCCCATTTCGATTGAGAAATACAAAATCTACGGCATAAACTTGGGTTTCAATTACCGCAAAATTTTCACGGGCAAAATCTAATAATTCATCATTAACCGATAGTTGATTTATCTCTACTAATTCGGGAGTATCTATAAAACTGCCCGGTTTTTGTATGGTTGTATAACACATTCTGCTTGATAATCTTGATTTTTCCCAAGCCAATTTCGCAACTGCATTGTTGCGGTGAACAACTGCTTTTGCATACATTCTCAATTGAACTTTCAATATTTTATCGTAAAACAACCAGCTTACGGAATTATTGACTTGTAATTGCTCAATTTTCATAGAGCGAATGTCAGTATTAAATGAAAGTGTTTTTGTGAAAACATCAATATTTCTAAGAATTACGGTTCTCTGTTCGGGAATATTACCATTGACTGTAGCGATAACTCCTTCATGAAAAGGCGTATTAGCAGAGTTGGAGGATTGGACTAACAGTTCCCAAATTTGTGCTTCAATATCTTTGAGATTGTTATTATGAAATATATTATTCATATTTTGAGTGTACAAGGATTGGAGTCAAGGAAAATAAAAAAATAACCTCGAAATTTAGTTTATTGTTCACGATGGATTTTACGAACGATGGTTAACGTAACTCACAAGCTCAGATTTCTGTTGAAAATCCACAAAATTGCCTGGCATGAAATTTTATCTATATTCATGAGTCGGATTTTCCGACTCATGAACATCACGCTCTAAATGGTAAAACAATGGAAAGTATTGAAAAAATACACATCGAAAACAAACCTACCATTGCCCAAAACATTGGCAGATTATTATTAGGCAGTTTTCTGACTTATACGGGTATTGGCCACATGACATTTTTGAGAAAAGAATTTTTGGCCCAAGTCCCACCGTGGTTACCGATTGCACCCGATACGGTAGTTTTATTGTCGGGCGTAGCTGAAATTGGCTTGGGTTTATCATTGCTTTTGGTTTCAAAACAGCGTAAGGAAGTTGGATGGGTAGCAGCGGCTTTTTTAGTGGCGGTTTTTCCAGGAAATATTGCTCAATTGGTGGAACATCGAGATGCTTTTGGACTAAATTCAGATACTGCCCGTTGGCTTAGACTTCCGATGCAACCCGCTTTGATTGCCTTAGCTTTGTGGTCGACGGGAGCATGGCAATCTTGGAGAAAGAATAAATAATCGTTTTTAATAATTCATTGCAAGCCAAATTTTCCTAAACAAAATGGGAGAATTTGGCTTTTGTATTTGTAGTCATATTCGCTCAATTTCTGGGAAATTTATTGAATTAAAGTCTTTAAGTTGGGTGATTTAGAGGAGTATTTGTAAATTAGAGAAAAGAAAAATACTGTCAACATATTAAAACTTTAATAAAACGTACCAAAATGAAAAAAATGAAATTCTTATCCTTTTTGATGCTCATCGCAACCACTTCGTTTGCTCAATTGAATAATCCTCCCGCTTTAAGTGCCATTCGGACGGAGGACTTGAAAAAAGATTTATACGCCTTAGCGGATGCCCATTACAACGGTCGATCGGCGGGAACGTTGGATGAATTGAAAGCATCCATGTGGCTTGGCGAACAATACAGAGCCATCGGACTGAAACCTGCGGGTGATGATGGTACTTATTTTCAGTATTTTACCCTTTGGCGAAATCATCTCGCTGATAATTCAAGTATTCTGATAAATGACAAACTGCTGACCCTTTGGAAAGATGTTTCGGTTTCGCAAATGGCCAATATTAATCTAAATGCGCCGATTGTTTATTTAGGAAATGCTTTAGAAATTGATACTAATAAAATTGATGTGAAAGGAAAAGTTGTGGCGATTGAGGCTAATCCGAAGGGAATAAACATGAACGTTTCCTTGCCTACGTGGCGATACAGCCGTTCTATCTACGTAAAATATGGTTTACCGATGTTAAAAAAAGGAGCCATTGCCATCATTTTTGTTGCCGATGAAACCGCCGAAAAAGCGTGGGAAGACGCCAACGAAAATTTTGAAAGAGGCAATTATGACATCGACGGCGGTGTAAATGTGAGCGTAACCACCAAAGTGCCAGTTTTGTGGCTACACGCTTCGGCTAAGGAATCATTACAACAAAATAATGCTACGATAAAGGCAAATTTAATTATCTCGAAATACGCTTATCCTTCCGTGAATATTGTGGGCAAAATTGAGGGAACGGATGCAAAATTGAAGTCAGAATATCTACTGTACAGCGGACATACGGATGCCCACGGAATCAGAAATATGATTAAGAATGACTCCATTTATTACGGTGCCGATGATAATGGAAGCGTAGATGTGGCGATGCTTGCCAATGCGAGGGCTTTTGTGAAAAATCCCGCTAAGCGTTCGGTTTTGTTTGTCATTCACGGAGCGGAGGAGCGGGGATTGTTGGGTTCTCGGTATTATTCTTCGCATCCAACCGTGCCAATTAGCAATATTGTGGCAGTTTTGAATGGTGATATGATTGGTAGAAATAACGCTGACAGTGCGGCAGTTTTGGGTACTACGTCTCCGCACAGAAACTCACTCGATTTGGTAAAGATGACCTTGGATGCGAATCAAGAGGGACCAAAATTTAAGTTAGATACTGAGTGGGACAAAGTAACGCACGTTGAAGGTTGGTATTTTAGAAGTGACCATTTGCCCTACGCACGTTTGGGAATTCCATCGGTCATGTACACAACGCTGCTGCACGAAGATTATCATACGCCACAGGACAGTGCCGAAAATATTAATTATCCAAAATTGAAAAAAATGGCCGATTGGATGTACCGAACGGGTTGGAAAGTAGCAAATACTGAAAAACGCCCTGCCACAGATGCAGGATTCAAATTAGAAAGATAGATTCAATAAAACCCTTAAAAGCCAAGCTTAGCTATTTCCCACAGCTAAACTTGGCTTTTTTTATGACGGAAGTCTCTCTACTGTTGACTCATGTGGATGCGCTTTAGAAAAATTATAACTAAATACTTTTCTATTTTTAAATCATTTAATTATGGAATGAATGATATTACCTCGCTTAGTCTTTTAAAACCTGTAATTTTTTTCATGCCACAATTTTCAGGTAAAACACCTTTCAATTTATAGTTTGATAATGATTATTTTACTACTCCAATAGAGCAAAATACCAATTTTATAAATCGGACTTGAATTGACGTTGAAATACGGATTAAACCACCTCTAAAATCTCTTCCTGTTTAACTTGCCCGCCTTGTACTTTCAAATTCCTCGACATATAACTATACACCGCAGGAATGATATAAAGCGTCAAAGTTGTGGCAAATAACATTCCGCCCACCACGGCAATTCCCATCGAAACACGACTTTGTGAACCAGCACCCAAAGCCAAAGCAATCGGTAAAATCCCCAACACGGTACAGAGCGAAGTCATTAAAATTGGTCTGAAACGGGCTACGGCTGCTTCTTTGGCGGCTTGCATTTTATTACTTCCCAATTCTTTTCGTTGATTGGCAAATTCCACAATTAAAATACCATTTTTTGTCACCAAGCCCACCAAAACGATAATCCCAATTTGGGAGAAAATATTTAGCGTTTGACTAAAATCCCAAAGCGAAAGCAAAGCACCCGCAACCGCTAAAGGAACGGTCAAAAGGATAATTAATGGATCCACAAAACTCTCAAATTGCGCTGCCAAAATCAAGTAAATTAATATCAAAGCCAACGCAAAAGCAAAAACTAAAGAAGAGGAAGAATCTTTAAATTCCTTCGACTGTCCATCGTAAGCAGTTGAAAATGAGTTGTCTAAAACTTCCTTGCCAATTTTGTCCATTTCGTCCAACGCTTCCCCCAAGGTAACACCTTTCGCTGCTTGTGCTTGGATGGTTGCGGCCACATAACGGTTATATCTGAATAATTGAGGGGGCGTACTTTCTTCGGTTATTTTTACTAAATTATCCAACTGAATCAACTCGCCACGGTTGCTTTTTACGTACAATGAACGTAAATCAGCCACATCATTTCTTTCTGGACGGTCGATTTGTCCAATAATTTGATACTGTTTTCCATTCATTAAGAAATAACCAAATCGTCGGCCTGAAAGCCCTAATTGAAGTGTTTGAGCGACATCTTGAATGGAAACACCCAAATTTTGTGCCTTTTCACGGTTAATTTCTAAACGTAATTCGGGTTTTGTGAATTTTAAATTTACATCCGCAATTTCAAATTTTGGTGATTCTCGAACCTTCGCCATAAACTCTGGAATTACTTTTTTGAGTTTATCAAAATTAACCGCTTGGATCACAAATTGAATCGGCAAACCTCCTCCACGTTGTCCCGTTTGAATCGTTGGTTCTTGCACCACAAACATTTTAGCACCCGTATATTTTTTTAATTTTGGTTGAATTTCATCCACAATTGCTTGTTGAGATCTGCGTGAGGTATCATTCAATACTACCCTGATTGCCCCCGTATTTGCGGCTCCGTTTCCGAAAGGCGGAGAAGTGATGGTGATTACCCCACGACGTTCTTTTTCGGATAATTCTGTTAACATCAACTTGCCAATTTCATCCGTAATGCCCAACATATATTCAAATGTTGCTCCTTCTGGACCCGTTGCTGTAATTCTAAAACCGCCCCTGTCTTCCATAGGCGCCAATTCTGAGGGAATGGCATCAAATTTAAACATTGCATATATAATTCCAATGAACGAAACCACCAAGACCCAAGCGAACCAACGAATGCGTAAAAATCCAGTCAATGAGTTCTCATAAGCACGAGTTAATCCTTGAAAAAACGGCTCGGTTACTCGATAAAACCACGGTTGGTGATGACCACCTCGCAAGATTTTTGAGCTTAACATCGGCGTTAAAGTCAGCGAAACGAAGGCGGAGATAATGACAGAACCAGCCACCACAATACCGAATTCACGGAATAATCGTCCCGTTATTCCTTGTAAGAAAATTACGGGCAAAAATACCGCTGCCAAGGTCACCGTTGTGGAAATAACGGCAAAATAAATCTCCTTTGACCCTTGCAAAGACGCATCCCAGGGCGACATTCCTTCTTCAATTTTGGCATAAATATTTTCTAAAACTACAATCGCATCATCAACCACGAGTCCAATCGAAAGGACAATGCCTAATAATGTCAGTACATTGATGGAAAAGCCCATAACGTACATAATGAAAAATACGCCAATTAAAGAAACAGGAATTGCCGTGAGTGGAATTAACGTTGAACGCCAATCTCTCAGAAATATGAAAATAATCAAAGCAACCAGTGCAATGGCGATAAAGATAGTTTCTTCCACTTCCGTGATGGAACGCCTTACGTATTGCGTATAATCCAAACCCAAAGTTATTTCAACATCATCAGGAATTGTACTTTGAATTTGTACTAATTTTTTCTTAATATCATTCACAATTTGAATCTGATTTGCCCCTGGTTGTGGAATTACTGCCACTGCGACCATCGGAACCATATCCCGTTTAAAGAACGTTTTTTCATTCTCGGGCGCTAATTCTGTATGACCTACATCGCTGAATTTCACCACTTTATCTCCTTCTTCTCGTAAAATTAAATTGTCAAAATCTTGCGGCGTTATCAAACGACCTTGCGTTCTAACGGTCAATTCTGTCATGGCTCCTTCAATACTTCCAGAGGGTAATTCTATATTTTGTTTATTCAACGCATTCACGATATCGGGAGCGGTCAAACGATAAGACGACAATTTTACGGGGTCAATTCTTAACCGCATGGCATACTTTTTCTCGCCCCAAATTTGTACGGAACTTACCCCCGTAACGGTTTGAAATTTCTCTTTGATATTACGAGTTACGATTTCATTCAAATCCAACAAATCACGTTTTTCTGATTTTACGTTAATAAAATAGATGGGATTTGAATCGGCATCGGCTTTTGCGACTACGGGTGGGTCAATGTCTTTCGGTAGATTCGCCAAAGAACGAGCCACACGATCACGAACATCATTAGCAGCATCTTCGATATCAACGGCTAAATCAAATTCAACCGAAATGGTTGATCGCCCATCACGACTTGATGAAGTAAGGGTACGAATTCCCGCAATTCCGTTGATGGATTCCTCTAAAGGTTCAGTAATTTGCGACTCAATGATGTCGGCATTTGCTCCAGTGTAATTCGTCTGAACTGTCACTACGGGTGGGTCAACGCTCGGGAATTCCCTTATTCCCAGATAAGTATAACCAATTATCCCAAAAAGAATAATTAGAATCGACATCACTACCGCCAATACGGGGCGTTTGATGGAGGTTTCAGAAATGGATGCCATAGTTTAAATAATTATTAATAAAGGTATGATGGTTAGTTAAATTAGGTTGATATTTGTACAGGGTAGGAGCGTGGGAGAGAGATATTTTTGACGCAAATTACTTAACCATACGCTCAACAGCATTATTTATTCGTTCTGAACAAGAAGCTAAAGACCAGTTTTCTTTCACATTATCCTTCGCAAAATCAGCAATTTTTTTTCGTAATTCTTGGTTTTCAGTTAGTTGTAAAATGTATTGGGCAATTTCTTGAGGGTTTTGATTTACCAAAAAACCGTTTTTGCCGTGGATAATGGTTTCTCTTACACCACCTTCTGCCACCGCAATTACGGGTGTTCCGCAGGCATTTGCTTCGAGTGGGGCAAAGCCAAAAGGTTCAAGATTTGAAGAATATACCATACAAATAGCGCCACTCAACAATTCTACTAATTGCGTATCGGATACCATTTTCTTGACTTCCAGTACGACTTCCAAGGAACGAGCTAACTCAACCATTTCAATCCAATATTTATCGTCAACCATGTTACCAATCCACAATAATTTTGGACGGTTTCCTTTCAATGCTCCTACTGAACGAATCACTAATTCTGGATTTTTATGACTGTAAAAACCACCCAAGCCTACGACGTAAGCATTTGATTCTGATGTTTTTGTGGGTTTAAATAGTGTATTATCTACGCCTAAATAGCAAACTTCTGAAAGTAAACCGTAAGCTCTTTTACAGCTTTCCATCGAGAAATAAGAGTTTACTAAAACCTTATCGAATGCTTGGAAATTTTTACGTTCTTCTCGTACATAAACTCTGTATTTGTTGGTTCTCCAAGTGTTACTAAAAAAATATTCCCAAAATTTATACGTATTTTTATTACTTACTGCTACTGGAGCCTCCCATATTTGTTCAGGCATCGCCTCATATAAATACCGATTCGGTTCTCCTAAATACAATAATTTTGGAATCGTCACGAAATGACTAATAAAAGGAACGCCATAATAAATGCAACTATTTGCGAAGAGTACATCAAACCCTCCTTGATTTATTTCCAAAGCACATTCTTTGCAATGGCTTTCCATGGCTTTCATGTTGCCATCTTTTTCAAAGAAAATCGAAGCAAACCTTTCTCTTAGTGAAGAGTGATGCTCATTATATTTTAGCGGAATTTTATGCAATTTTACGCTCGAAGGTAAGTGCATAAACCCACCCGCATCTGGATCATCAGCCCAGATTTCGACGTGATGCCCTTTCTCCACTAATCCACAAATATGATACTGTAAAGCACGACTTCCTCCGCCACTATGCAAATTATGCCACACAGCTATTTTCATACGTTTATTTTTGAATTAACCTATTGATAATTTGTAATGGTGGTTGTGTATGATAAAAATAACGTTTTAAAATTAATGGCTTATTCGGGGACTCAAATGTCTAAATTTTTATCTTTTACTGTCTACTTAATCACCTCTCTTATATCGACTTCCCCATCGGGTTTTACTTGCATGATACCCGTCGTAATAAGTGTATCTCCCGCCGATAATCCCGATAGTACTTCAACATTTTTATCGCCACGAGTTCCTAATTGCACTTTTACTGACATTGCTTTACCATTCTTCACCAAGAATACTTTATTCCCTTTTTGTTCTGGGATAATGGCTTCCGTTGGAATCATAATCGCTGAACCTTTACTTTTTAACACTAATTCTACCCTTGCAAAAGAGCCTGGAATTAATTTATGTGTAGGATTTGGGGCAATGGCTCGAATTTGTAGGGTACGAGTATCAGGGTCAATTTTAGGGTCGATGGCATAAACAGTGCCAACAAAATTCTGTTCCGAATTTTCAACGGAAAAATCAATTTTGCTGCCAACCCGAACAATAGATGAATATTTTGCCGGAATGGCAAATTCTATTTTTGCAGGATTGGTATTGGTTAAAGTGGCTATTTTTGTGGTGGGAGAAATATAACTTCCTAAACTAACAAACCGAAACCCAATGATTCCATCGAAAGGAGCTTTGAGTGTCATTTTTTGAATTTGAGCCGATAAATCTTCCATATCCGCCGAAACTGTATTTACCGAATTTACGGCAATATCATATTCTCGCTGGCTAATGGCCTCTTTTTCAAGAAGTCTCTTTTGGCGAGCTTCATTATCTTCCGCTAATTTTTTATTGTACCCTAATTTTTTCAAACGTGCCTGCAAATCTTCGTCATTGATATGAAGCAACGTTGTTCCCTTTCTCACCAAATCCCCTTCTTTAATATTTAACGTCACAATCCTACCCGATATTTCACTTCTTATTTCTACTTCTTCATTCGGTAAAATTGTTCCATTCGAGTTCACCAAGTCATCAAGACGGATTGGCGTTACCACGGTAACAATCACGGATGTTTTACCACCTTTTGCTTTTGTGACTAATTCTTTATTCTCTTTTTCGTCTTTCGGTTTAAAAAATGCTTTTAATTTGGGGTAAAATATTCCCGCTACGATTAAAAGTATAATTAATACAGTTATAATATTTTTAGTGATTTTTGACATTGAATTATGGCATTAATGAAAATTTTCACCGAAAATACGCAATAATTTACGCTATTCAATGGTATAATTTACTTTTTGGAAACTACACATATTTTATTTTCATTTTACAAAATAGAATAATCACGTATTTTATCACCATTAATGTCTTATTAAGTTGATTTATAGACCGACACATTTTATTTTACCAGATTTATCCCAGTTTTAACGTCTTTTTCTTTTTGTCTTGTTACAAAAAGAAACCGAAGCGTCGGTCGCAAAAAAATCAAGAAATTCCGCAACCCGCCGGGCGTCGGTCGCTACGTTCAAACAGCGGAATTTCGAGTCGGACTGCGAAGTTTCCAAAAGTATCTTTCTAAAAATTAAGTTGAAAGATTATTATATTCTTCAATAATATTTTTTAATTTAGTTTTTAACTCATCATCACTATTTTCGTAAAATAATTCATCAATTTTTTTTTCAGTTATACTATTATTTAATATTGTGGATTTAGCATTTTTAATTTTAGGATGATAGGTATTAACCATAATTTCATTGTAATTCAATAATTCCTCATGTAATTTTTCGCCTGAACGCATTCCAACATATTGAATTTTTATCTTATTTCCTGAAAGTTCAATCATTTTATTGGCAATTTCTGTTATTTTTATAGGTTTACCCATATCAAATACGAAGACTTCACCTCCCATGCCCATTGTTGCTGATTCCAATACAAACTGACCTGCCTCTGGAATTGTTATGAAATATCGGGTAATCTCTGGGTCTGTAATTGTGACAGGACCTCCTGCTTCTATTTGCTTTCTAAATAGTGGGATGACTGAACCATTTGATTCTACCACATTTCCAAAACGTGTTATGATAAATTTTGTCTTGTTTCCTGATTTGTCATTTTTAGTTTGTAGATACATTTCCGCCATCTTTTTTGTTATACCCATTACACTGCTTGGATTAACGGCTTTATCGGTAGAAATCATTATAAATTTGGATACCCTATATTTAATTGACAATTTCGCTAATATCCGAGTACCGCCAATATTAACTTTTACAGCTTCATAAGGATTATCTTCCATCAATGGAACGTGCTTATAGGCGGCTGCGTGAAAAACAGTTTCTGGTTGTGATTGTCTAAAAACACTACTCATTCTTATTTCATCCGTTATATTACCAATAATAATTTTGACAATTGTAGCCTTAGAAATCTGGTTTTGAATCTCAAATGATAAATCATAAAGACCAGATTCTGATTGATCAATTAGAATGATTTCACTCGGTTCATATTTTAATACTTGTTTAACGATTTCACTTCCAATTGAGCCTGCAGCACCTGTAACTAATATAGTTTTCCCTTTTATTTCATGGATAGTTAATGGATTTTGAATGTTTGTGATACTTCTTCCTAATAAGGTTTCAATATTTATATTCATATTTTTTGACTTGTGGTGACGTACTCTGTAGAATGGGATTAATGTTACAAATTTTTAATGCAGTATTGATTTATGTGTATCCGATATTTTTGTCAATTTTACTTTTATGGCTACATACAAAATAGTTAGTATCATTATCATTAAGATTCCTATTTTCAATTGAAATGCAGGGCTTTGTGCTAAATTTAATATTAAAACTATACAAATCACAAGTTGAATAATCATGTATGTCATCGATATAATTAAATGATTAACTTTTAGTCTGTCGGCAATAATTTGGAATAAATGGTTACGATGAGGCTCAAAAATATTCTCTCTCAATATGACTCTATGAAGTATTGTTAAACTACTATCAATACCATATACCGCTAAGAAAAGTATATATGTTGGGTTATGATCTTTCAAAATCAATTTCATCAGTAAAAATGAAATTATGAATCCAATCGAAATACTGCCTATATCTCCGGCAAAGCAAATTGCTTTATTTCTGAAATTGAAAAAAGAGAATACTAATAGGCCCAAGAATGTATAAATAATATAATTTTCGTCAATAAACTTCAAATGATTGTTATTGATAAACCATAAACTTCCAACTACCACAATACTGTTGCCTACTGTCATTCCATTAATACCATCCATAAAATTACAGGCGTTGATCGATCCAATAATTAAGATAAATACCAATAAAATCAACCATAAGTTATTGGATAAATATTCTAACTCAATTAATAACAAACTTGTTCCTATGAAATGAATAAATAAGCGGTAAGAAATTGATAGACCAGCTATGTCATCCCAAAAACTAATAAATGATACCAGCGTAAGTCCAACAAAAAAATAAGGGTAATTAAAATTTGAGTTTAGAAAATGCAGCAATATTCCCATCCAAAAAATAATTCCTCCCCCACGAACAACATTTACACTGTGTGAACTCCTATCATTTTTTACATCAAATATATTCAAATTTGTGGCAAATTGAATATATAAAATTTCCGCAATGAAAAGTATGGAGAAGACTAATAAAACCATTTTAGTAGAATAATGATTTAAAATTAATGCTACTTTGAGTAAAAAGTATAAAGCCCAAACAATTAATTTGTTTAGGCTTTGTCAAGGAAGTATTTGAGCTTATTCCACTATTTCTTAGACAATTTTTTTGATACTGCACCCGTGTCAGTTTTCAAGGTATAAATATAAGTACCCGATATAGTACCATCGCCTGAATACTTAATGGAATGATTTCCTTCCGAAACTTCTTGATTATCCACTAAAGTAGCAATCGTCATTCCAATAATATTTGTGATTGATAAGGTTACTTTTCCCGCTTTAGGTACGTAATATTGAATCTCTACTGATGTTTCAAATGGATTTGGATATGCGTACATACTTACTTTATCGCTTGATTCAGCACCGGAAATTCTTGAAGAAGATTCGATTTTACCAATACTTGCCTTAAAATTTGAACCATTTTTTGCCGTAAACCCTGGTAATAATTTTACGGATTTTCCAGCTTCATAATGTACTTTTGAATCTTCGCTAACCACGTTCGTTGCACTGATTGTTTCAGTTGCTACTTCGTGTTTGGTAGCTCTATTAATGTTATCAGTAATTTTTAAAGAAGCATCTTGCGCAGAAGCAACTCTCCCTGATATCACGAAAAGAAACATTCCAACTATTCTGAAATAATTTTTCATCTGTTTTCTTTTTTTGCAACCACATAGAGAATATAGTAAACATAGATAACACTACCATTATATCTCTAATCAGTTTTTTTTGGTAATTGAAAATAATTAAATAATTTTAGATAATCAGGGAATTCACATCTTCATTTCTATTGAATTCTATGTTACCTAAATCTCTATGTGGTTACTTCTTTCTCAATTTACTAACCTTTTGTTTCAAAGACTTCAATTCTGCTGCTTGCGCATTATTTGCTTTCTTCATTTCCAACAAATACAACGTTAATTCTTCAACTTTCTCTAATAATTTAATATCAGTTTTACCTAAATTGTTACCATTGATAGCCATTTCAGTAGCACTTGGAACGTTCGGCAGATGACCGTTGATGGCAATGAATTTCTCAACTTCTCCCAAAGTCATGCGTTTGTAGTTTGGTTTGAAAACATAATCAGGCCAAGTTTCCGAACCTTCCACTTTCACGTTTACTTCTTTCGATAAAACGCCACCCTTCACGATTAAGGCATTACCATCTAAACCACTTCCTTTGATCACCACACCATTGGTACTATTATTATACAAATAACCATCCGATTCTTTCCAATTCTCAGCTACTGGACCACCAACGCTTGAGGTTGTTGCACCACTTAATGCTACTAAAATTACATTTCCTGTACCATCAACACTCAATACTTTTCCTGCGTAAGAAGAATTACTTACTGCAGCGTCTGAACCATTAAGGTTAGCAAACTTTAAGCCAGAAGTACGTGTTGCCCCAAAACCAGAACCAGTTATTGTTGTTGCATTATTACCTAAAACGATTGTATTTGATACTGAGGCAGTTGCATTCGCTCCGATAACTGTAGTGTTTGCAAGAGAACTACCTGCTTGAGAATTATAACCAATAATAGTGTTATCTGAGCCTGTAGTATTTCTATTACTAGGATTTCCAAAATCAGCTCCCGCTTCTGCTCCAATAAATACATTTCGAGAACCACCTGTATTATACTTACCTGTATTTGTTCCAATAAATAGGTTATTTGTTCCACCAACATTATCATATCCAGAGAAAGCACCAAGAAAAGTATTTCTATCTGCTATTGTTTTATAACCAGCGGAACTTCCCATGAAAATATTATACGAACCTGTTAAATTAGAATATCCTGCATCTGTACCAATTACAGTATTTTCTGCTCCAGCAGTATTGTTACGACCAGAGTTAGTTCCTAAAAAGATATTATTTGCACCCCCTACGTTTGCACCTCCTGCAAAAGAACCTAAGAACATATTTTTGTTGCCTGATCCATTTAAGAAACCCGCTTTTTCACCTACAAACACATTATATTGACCACTTGAGGTTGTATTTCCAGCATTTGGACCAACATAAAGAGAGCCATTTTTCACGCCCAAAGTTTTTACACCCCCAATCTTAAAAACGCTGTCACTTGGAATGTTTACATTTCCTGCTACCTCCACATTATTAGTAATATTTAAAGGCTGTCCTGTTGGTGCAGTAATAGTTTGTCCTATAGCTGATAAACAAAGTACATTGCCTATTAAGCCTAAAAGTAATTTTCCTTTCATGATTATAAATTATTATATTTTAAATTTTATATTTTCTTGAATCAATATTACTAATTAATAAATGCTAAACAAAATTTAATAAAATCTATGATTTATATAATTTATTATTCGGTTTCATTACTCAATAAGCATTCTCATCCCCGTTAATAACTATCCAAACCGTTGAGAAAAGTATCTTAATATCCATGGCTAAAGACCAATTTTCAATATACCAAATATCACATTCAAAACGTTTCCAAATTCTTTTTCTATTCTCGTTTTCATCGGCAGAATC
>NZ_CBABQS010000072.1:0-23784 GCF_964672035.1 Arcicella sp. | reverse complement strand
ATAAAAAAGAAGTTGAAATCGTTGCAAAAAGATGGATGAATCAACAAAATCAAAAGAAAAAAATGATTAATTGGCAATTCAAAAATGAGAATGCAAGAATTAAACTAACAAAACTTTATCCGACAATTTAAAGTTTTCCAAACAGTAGTATTATTTCCACGACTTATTTCTTCCATCGTTTCAAAAATTACTGAGTGAAAATCGCTCAATTCTGTCCCATCCATCAAATACCATATTGCACTACCATCAGAATTATTTACAGCCCTCTGCAACATATCATCTATGGAAGTATTAATTTCTTCAATTTTTGAAAGAATATTATTTCTCAAAAAATCAATCAGTTGCACATTTACCGTTTGAGATTTTATCAGGTATTGAGATATACGATTAACTCTAATTAGCGAAACCTCTTGTTTCATTTTATCAAGTATTAAAGTCATAAAGTGAAGCACAACATTAGCATCATATTGAGTTTTTATAAGTCCTTCAATAGCTGACAGAATGTATTCTTCTTTTACTCTCCACTCTTTAATCAATTTTGCGATAAGTGGTAGAAAGAACTCACCTCTATTTTTAACTTCTTCTTCAAACTGTCGAGAATGTTCTTCCAAAGAACCTCTTGATGAACCAAAATTTATTTTTTCCTCGTCTATTTCTAAGAAAGTTTGTTCCCATTGCTTTAATGTCATTTTAGCGTATGCTTTTTGGTCGAATGGAGCATATACGCCACTAACTGTAACTCGCTGTGGTGGTTTATTTTTAAGGTTTGGAAATTTTCTTTTTAATTCTTGAAACCTTTTTTTGAGCGTAATATCGTTCTGAATATACTGTAAAGGAATTGCATTAAGGATATGCAGATTTTTTTCACCAAACCATTTCAAAAAATGTCTCTTTTTTCCTTCATCAATCCTTATGTTGAGATGTCTTCTATCTTTTACATTTAGAAGTATGCTATTTATTTCTTTTGTCTGTTTTGGCGTAAATAAGCAATAACTCGATGTAATTAACTCCCTTATATAATAAGTGTTATCTAATGAAAGGTTAAAACCTCCTTTTTGACCAAAATGGGCAATTAATTGATAACATTCCTCTTTGTATTCCGATGGGTTTTCAATAAGTCCTTTGGTCAATAATCGTTGAATCACCAAAAAAGGACTATCAAGATTATCCGCAAAAAATGTTTTAAAAGCATGGCTATTCTCCTTCGCCATTTTTCTATTTTGTAGCATAACTTCGCCATAGAATGTTTCATGGTGTACAGAGCCTTCTATATCATCTGAAATGGAATTACTCAAGCCTGTATCACTCATAAAGTATAAAGTAATATCAGAATCAGTATAAGCGTGATATTGACTTTTTTGCACGACTTTTTTTATCAAATCAATCGAAAAATCGAATGTTTGCTTAAAGTCTTTTTCAAATAAATGTTTTAATAATTCTTTCTCAGAATGTTCAAAGTAAATAACTGAATCTATATATGAGTTTGGTTTTGCTAAGTCTTGATTTAGTAAAAGTTGTTCAAATTGCTTTAATACCCACTTATGTTGATATACAGAGGCTTTTTCCAAAGTATTACAAAACCACATCGTATCTCTATCTTCAATCTTAAAATTGCTTTCAAATAAATTTATCGTAGTTGGGTTTTGCCAGTTATCTAAATCTATCAAAACTTCCGATATTACCCCTGATTTTTCTTCACAATCCAAGATTTTAGAAGACATAAACTCTAAAACTTCATCAGTATTTGTGTTAGAAAATTTCGATAAGAGTATTCTGCAAATGAGCACATCTCGCTTTTTGTCTTTGTATAGGCTATTTTTAGGATTAAGCAATTCATTAAAAATATCATTCTCAACAAAAAAATGATACCATTCAGAGCTATTCACGGACTCTAAAAATATCTTTTTTAAGCAAATATCTGTGAGGACTTTTTCCTTGACAAAGTTCTTTTCTCTTGGAGTTATTCCTTGTGCAAAACATAAATTCGTTATCAACAGATGCTTAAAGTGAAAAGCATATTTCTCTGAAGATAGTATCTCATTCGATATTTTAATATACTCTTTGGGGTTATCACCTCTTAAAAAATCCAAAATCATCTTGACAATTACTCTTATTTTCAAACTTTGATAATTACTTTTAATGAATGGCAACAACTCTCCACCTTTATTGAAAAAAGACTTAGCAAAAGCGAATTCATAGAATGTTTGATGAAAAAATTGGATAAAGCCACTTTGAAGACTAATGATGCCCTCACTTACCAAATAATTAAGTTCATTGGGATAATGAATCTGAAAACCCTCTGCATCTACGCTGATTTGCTCATTAGCATACATTCTATCAGCAATTTCATAAACGAGTGCTGGACAAAGAGAAGATTTGATTTTATTATTGACGACTTTCTGTTTGAAAAGTTCTTTTTGTAAATCTTGACGAGTCAATAAACGAGAGAAATCTAATGTTTCATTTAGAATTTTACAAAACAAATTTAGGTTTGAGGGATTTTTTAAAAGGTCAATTAGGTGCTTGGACAATCTTGTTAAACTAACTCCTTTTTTCTCCAAAACGCTCGTAACTTGCTCATTTGTAATCTCATATACTTTTACTTTGGTAACTTTACTGCCAAGTGCTATCAAATCAGGGTCTTCTCTTAAATCAATACTTCTTACCGAGACAATAACACGAACTTGCGAAATTAGCGTGAGTGAATTAATCAGGGTGCGAAAGGTATTTATAGGTTCTCGTTTATTTGATTGACTTTGCGATAGAGCATCAATTTGGTCAATCAAAACTATAACTTTATCTATTCGATTTGCAATTAAGGTATTTATCTGATTCACCAAAGAGTCTTTAAGATTGAGCAATTTCTCTAAATCTTCAATATCATGCGGAGCATACCTGTCTGATTTAATACCAAGAACAGGAATACTATCTTTACTAATGTGGTGCAATACATCACGAATAATTACACTTTTACCCATTCCTGTACCTCCCTCTAGCAAAAGAATATTTTTCTCTTTTTCAGTTAATTCATTATCCAACCAATTTATAATTTGTTGAGTTTCATTTCTTTCAATATGAGAATCGGTAAGACCATTAAATTCATTAGATAATTCATAAACAAAGGAAGAGGCTACTTGAAAATCTTGTAAAATGGAGGCTTGTGAAAGACTACTGTGAGGAACTGTTTTTTGAAATTCTTGAATTACTTCTTGCTTAAAAATATCAAGTTTTTCATCCAAATAATCATTGCCAGTATGTGTTCTACTCGTCCAAAAAGTATTAAAAACTACTTGATTATATGATTGGGCAAGATAAACGTTTAAGTCATTAGCAACGACTGGTTCGATACCAAAAGTTTGTAGAACTCTTTTTAAATCTTGCTCAATTGTTTTATAAGTAAACCCTGCATTTTGAAAGGTTTTATGTTTCAAAACAGCATTTGTCCATTTCTCTAATTCTGGTTCTAAAATTATTCTATTCCCAAAATTTTCAACGAATAGTCGAACATTTTTTGAAAATCCTTTTGGTGCAGCAAGGAAATATCGGAATGAAGACAAATCAGAAATTAAAGTATTATCAATAAGATAATTAATGGCAAACTTTATCAATTCCTCTGAAACCTCTTTTTTGCTCAAATAATCTTTAATCAATTTGCATTGAATTCCACCGCACTTTAATCCATCTTTATACAAATCGACATCTATGCCTTGGTCCGCACCGATTGGTTTTAAATCAGCACTATCAAAGACACATTTATATTCACCAAATTTGATTTCATTAGTAAAAATTGCGTGAAGTAACTCCTCAAACCGTCTATCATTTGGAAGTGTAAAATAGTCTGGAGATGTATTAGGAATGTAAGAAAAAGGAGTATCAAGCATAGATTTTGTAAGTAAAGATGAAAAATAAATTTACTAAAAATCTACGATTATTTTATTTTGGAGGAGACATAAAGTTTTTCGGTTTAAACAAAAACTCAAAAATGTTTAAACTATGTTTAAACCAAGATTTCAAGTTTAAACCAAAATCAACAAAAAAGCCTGATAATCTTCTGATTATCAGGCTTTTAATTGGCGGTCTGGACGGGACTCGAACCCGCGACCCCATGCGTGACAGGCATGTATTCTAACCAACTGAACTACCAAACCTTTTACTTTATCTCCTAAACGATCAATTTTCTGTTTGAATCTTGTTTCGTTGTCGTTGAATTGTGATGCAAAATTAGGTGTTATTTCGGACAATACAATACCTTTGTTGAAAAAAAACGAAAAAAAATTATGATTAAACCTAATCAGAATGAATATCCACAGAATATTTATTTCTCTTACTACATAGAACAAGTTGATAATCAAAATGTTATTGAAGCACTTACGTTGCAGAAAGAGGTTGTAATAAATTTGTATAAAAATTTGTCGGAAGAACAAAAAAGTTTCAAATATGCTGAGGGTAAGTGGTCACCACAAGAAATCTTGGGTCATTTGACGGATACTGAAAGAATTTTTGGGCATCGAGTACTGTGTATTGCTCGTGGAGAAAAACAATCTTTGCCATCTTTTGATGAAAATGACTATGCAACAGCGGCTAAGTTTTCGGAACAAAGTTTTGAATCTTTGTTGGAACAGTATCGTTTGGTTCGTGAAGGGTCGATTGCTTTATTTTCTTCGTTGTCAGAAGAGGCGGCATCTCAAATTGGTTTTGCGAATGGAAATCCAGTTTCGGCAAGAGCTTTGGTTTCTATGATTGCGGGACACGAGTTGCACCATTTGAAAGTTTTGAAAGAAAAATATAATATTTAAAATAGCGTTGAGCCGTGAGATTTATAAAAAATAAAAATTATTGCTTAAAACTCACTGCTCATAGCTCACAGCTTATGACTTTAAGATTTTATAAATATCAAGGTACAGGAAATGATTTTGTGGTGATTGACGACCGTTCTGAAACATTTCCTATTTCACAAAAATATATTGCCGATTTGTGCCATCGTCGTTTTGGGGTTGGGGCCGATGGATTGATGCTTTTGCAAAATGCGGAGGGTTACGATTTTCGAATGGTATATTTTAATTCGGACGGAACGGAAGGTTCAATGTGCGGCAATGGCGGACGTTGTTTGGTTCGTTTTGCGCACGATTTAGGAATTATTGGTGATTCAACGCTTTTTATAGCTACCGATGGTGAGCATGAAGCGAAAGTGACACCCGAGGTTATTTCTCTGAAAATGATTGACGTTAATCAAATAGAGAAGACCGAAAAGTATGACTTTATGAACACTGGCTCGCCTCATTATGTGGAATATACGGACGATTTGAAGAACTTGGATGTTTATTCGCAGGGTAAAGCTATTCGTTATAACGAGCCATTTGTGAGTCGTGGAGGAACGAATGTTAATTTTGTGGAAGTTATTGGCGATAATCAATTGGAAGTTCGCACCTACGAGCGTGGTGTTGAGGATGAGACGTATGCTTGCGGGACGGGCGTGACTGCTTGTGCTTTATCGGCAAATTCAAGATTTGGATTTGACAAAGCAATTGATATAAAAGTGGTTGGTGGAAACCTTAGGATTGAGTTTAATCGTACTGAAAATGGCTATGAAAATATTTACTTGATTGGGCCGGCGGTGCAGGTTTTTGAAGGAACTATCTAACAATTTAGGATTTTAAGTATGAGGTATTATTTCAAAATCATGCCTGATACTTTCAATCCTCATACATAAAATAATAATGACAATTACCGTTGTAGGGCTTGGGCTGATTGGTGGTTCAATGGCTTTAAGTTTAAAAGAAAACCACTTTGCAGATACTATTATTGGGGTTGATAATAATTTATTGCATACTGAAAAAGCGCTCGAATTAGGCTTGGTTGATTCAGTGGCTTTATTGAATGAAGCCGTTGCGCAGTCCGATATTATTATCGTTGCAACTCCCGTTAATACATTAACTTCTATTTTACCTAATATTTTAGATTTAATTACTGAAAATCAAATCGTTATAGAAGTTGGTTCAACGAAAAAACCAGTAATTGATGCCGTGAAAAATCACCTAAAACGTCAAAATTTTGTGGCAACTCACCCAATGGCGGGAACAGAATTTTCGGGGCCAGAAGCAGCCATAAGACATCTTTTTGATGGAAAGAACTGTGTGCTTTGCGATATTGAGGATTCCAAACCTGAATTTGTGGCATTGATTAAAAAAATGTACGAAGAAGGTTTGAAGATGCGAATTACTTATTTGGAATCTGCTTCGCACGACATTCATACGGCTTACATCTCGCACATTTCCCATATTTGTTCTTTTGCTTTGGCCTCAACGGTTTTGGCAAAGGAAAAGGATGAAGAAAGTATTTTTAATTTGGCAAGTACAGGTTTTGAGTCAACGGTGCGTTTGGCAAAATCTAATCCCGAAACTTGGATTCCAATTTTTCAACAAAATCAAGAAAATATCATTGATGTGTTAGATGAATATATCACTACACTCTTGAAATTCAAGGGTTTAATGATTTCAAATAGTTATGATAAATTCAAAGAATGCCTTGTTCAAGCGAATGATATTAAGCGAATTTTGAATAAGTAATCGTAGAATTACAGAAAAATATTTTATTTTTCTGTAATGTATAATGACGACATTGCTCAAAGCGATGCGGTCATTGTTTTAACCGCTTCTTATTCAATTTACTCGCTCTCATCACATTAAAAATCAACGCATTAAAAATAATATTATCTTTATATTAAACCTGAGTACCACTATTTTTGTCTAACAAAAAACTCTTAAAAACTTCTGTAAAAACTATGGCACTGATTGACGCTTATACGCAAAATCTTACGGCTCGACAAGTTTCAAATTTACTGAGACGAACTGCCTTCGGAGCGACCCCAGCCCAAATTAAAGCATTTACTGGAAAAATAGTTGACGTTATTGTTCAGCAATTATTTGCCTCACAAGCCATTCCCCCCGACCCTACGGACGAAAATCAAAAAACATCCCATAATTTGGTTTGGGGCGGCACGGGAACGACTGACGCCGAACGCAATAATTTTGATGGCGCAAGGCGAGCAAGGCTAAAATATTGGTGGATGGGCTTGATGACAAATCAACCCGTTTCTATTAATGAAAAAATGACTTTGTTCTGGCAAAACCATTTTGTTTCCACTTCCACAGATGTATCTGATGTGCGGTTTCTTTATCGCCAAAATCAATTGTTACGAAAATTTGCGTTGGGTAATTTTAAAGATTTTGTCATCGAAATTACGAAAGACCCTGCCATGTTGGTTTATTTAAATGGAGGGGCAAATGTGGTTGGTAAACCCAATGAAAATTATGGTCGTGAATTAATGGAGTTATTTACAATCGGACGTGGAAATTATACCGAAGATGATGTAAAAGCAGCGGCTCGGGTGCTAACGGGTTGGCGTTCATTGAATTATAGAAGTATAACGGTGACAACCGCAAGTTTTGAATTTCGCTCGGCTCAACATGATACTGCTGATAAAATTTTCTCTGATTCATTTCAAAAGAAGGTTATTAAAGGTCGTGCGGGAGCCACTGCGGGAGATGATGAGTTGAAAGATTTAATTGATATGATTCTGGCTCAGCCCGAAACGGCTCGTTTTATCGTTAGAAAATTCTATCGTTTTTTTATACAGGCGGATATTTCTGCGCAAATTGAGAAAGATTTTATTGAACCTTTAGCCGCTATTTTTAGGAAAGATTATGAGTTAAAACCTGTTTTAATCGCTCTTTTCAAAAGCCAACATTTCTTTGATGAAACCTTATACGGCTCACAAATAAAATCGCCTTTAGATTTGGTCGTAGGAACGCTCCGAAATTTCAATTATCAAGCTCCTGACCCTGTGAAGGCACGCACGCAATATGATGCGGCAACGTCCTATTTCTACGGTCGTATTCGTGAACAGCAAATGGACATCATTGACCAACCTTCCGTTTTCGGTTGGCGGCCGTATTATGATACTGATTTTTATGAGATTTGGATAAATTCTACCACCCTTGCTTTACGAGGTGCTTGGACGGATTATGCCGTAAAAGGAGCAACGGCAACGGCTTTGGACATTAATACTTTGTCACTTCCTTTATTGACATCATTGCCTCAAGTATTGACAGATTCGCAATCTGCTTATATTATGGTGCGGGAATTAACGGATTCATTGATGGCATTTCCGTTAACCGATGAACAAATTAAGTATTTGGTCGAACAGCCTTTAATGGCAGGTTCGCCTTATTATGAGTGGTTAACCATTTGGAATGATTATACCAAAGCACCCAATGATGCGATGAAGAAAAGTGCTGCCAAAATACGCTTAGACCGTTTAATGACTTATGTTTTAAGGTTGGCCGAATATCAAATGGGATGATTTGATTTAGGATTTTTGATTCGAGATTTTAGGTCTCTTAACATTAATTCCAGATTGAAAATATACATTCGTAATAAATCCCAAGTCAAAAATTCCAAATCAGAATAAATCCAAAATCTTATGAAACGTAGAGATTTTATCCAATATACTTCAGCATCGTTCTTTTTGCCTTTAATTCTTGACGGCTTCGGAGCGAAAGCTCATACGCAGGCAACTACGCCTTTTATGAAGGCAATGTTGGAAGTTGCTGATGCCAACGACAATATTTTGGTAGTCATTCAGCTCGCAGGGGGAAATGACGGATTAAATATGGTTATTCCACTTGACCAATACGATACTTATTCATCGGCAAGTTTCAGAGGAAATATTGCCATTGAACAGAATAAAGTTCTGACCTTAAAAGATACGAATCAAACAGGTTTGCATCCTGCTATGACGGGTTTGCAAAGACTTTATAACGAGGGGAAACTCTCAATTGTGCATTCAGCGGGATATCCAAATCCAAGTTTTTCACATTTTCGAGCCAGCGATATTTGGTTTACAGCGGTTGATGCTGATAAACTTTCTACCTCGGGTTGGTTGGGAAGATACATAAACGACCGCTATCCAGGTTTTCCAGATAGTTACCCGAGTACCGCCAATCCAGACCCTTTGGCTATTCAGATTTCTTCTATTTCGGCAACCGTTTTTAATACCGCTTCCATTACTTCGGCCATTGCGATTCAAGACCCAGATACCTTTGCCAGAATTGTGGGAGATAAACCCAATATTAGTCCAAGCCCATTGCCCGATACAACTGGTGGGAAATATACCGCTTTCATTCGTCAACAGCAAACTTCTTCTTTTGCTTATGCTGGACAGTTGAAAGTAGCGGCTGGAAAAGGGGTAAATAAAGTAACTTACCCAGCCAATAATTCCGTGGCAGACCAATTAAAAATCGTTGCGAGATTGATTCATGGAGGTTTGCAAACGAAAATTTATTATGTAACGTTGGGTGGATTTGACACGCACGCCGACCAAGTGAGCGCCACCGATACCTCTACCGGAAGTCACGCTGTATTGATGCAAAGAGTTTCGGAAGGAATCACGGCCTTTATGGATGATTTGAAGGCGCAGGGTACTCAAGATAAAGTAGTAGGGATGACTTTCTCGGAATTTGGACGACGAGCCATTTCAAATGGTAGTAAAGGCACTGACCACGGTTGGGCATCGCCTTTATTTGTTTTTGGCAATGCCGTGAAAACCCAAATGATTGGTAAAAACCCTAACTTAAAAGATTTAGATAATAACAACATCAAATTACAAACTGATTTTAGACAAGTGTATGCGGCCATTCTTCAAGATTGGATGGGAGCGAGTGCCGCATCTGTAAAAAGTATATTATTAGATAAAACATTTGATCTCTCCCCAATTTTCAAGGCAGCCAAAGTGTTAGGTAATGAAAATGAAGTTCCTTTAGCAGATTTGAATATTTTTCCAAATCCAGCCCAAACAGAAACCATTATTGAATCGGATGCCTTTGCCAGAAATAATACGAATTTGGTCGTTACAGATGCGTATGGGCGTAGTTTTGACACAAATCCAACTCGTCTTTCACGCACACAAGTACGCATAAATGTGAGTAGCATGGCTTCTGGGAAGTATTTTGTGAAGGTGGATACGGGAGCAGAACCATTGGTAAAAGCGTTGATGGTGATGCGGTAAGAAAATTAATGAAAACTTTTTCCCATTCTATTTGCAATTAAAAAAAGGTATCCCTAATTTTGCACTCCCAAAAGGGACAATTCCTTTACGCATACGGGCGTGGCGAAATTGGTAGACGTACCAGACTTAGGATCTGGCGCCGTGAGGCATGGGGGTTCGAGTCCCTTCGCCCGTACTCTTCAATTATCCATAAACAATTACAAAT
This sequence comes from Arcicella sp., assembly GCF_964672035.1. Classification (NCBI taxonomy): domain Bacteria; kingdom Pseudomonadati; phylum Bacteroidota; class Cytophagia; order Cytophagales; family Flectobacillaceae; genus Arcicella; species Arcicella sp. Next base: position 13,513 of record NZ_CBABQS010000072.1, on the reverse strand, counting down.
GTTAGTAATTATTTAGATAAATGACTTGAAAAAAGCCCTTTTAACCTGCCTGGTTTTGAGGGCTTTTTTGATTATCTAAAATTTAGAATCTCAACATAAGAAATATAACAAATGAACATTTCTCTCGAAAAAAGTACCCCCGTAAACGCTCGTTTGGTCGTTTCAATCGCAGAAGCAGATTATAAACCCCAAGTTGATAAAAACCTCAAAGACTATCGTAAGCGTGCTAATATCAAAGGTTTTCGTCCTGGTATGGTGCCAATGCAATTAGTACAGAAGATGTTTGGTAAGTCTATTATGATTGAAGAAATCAACCAAATGTTGGGAAAAGCTGTTCAAGAATATATTCGTGAAAATAGTTTAAGTATTGTTGGTGACCCAATGCCTGCCAAAGAAGAACAAGACATTATTGATTGGGATAACCAAAAAGAGTTTGATTTTGCTTACAATCTTGGTTTAGCAGGAGAATTTACCGTAGATTTCGATAAAATTCCAGCCGTGAAAACGTATGATATTCAAGCGGGAGAGAAAGAATTGAATGACACTTTGGAAAACATCATGAAAAATGGTGGTGAACAAATTCATGCAGATTCGGTAGAAGATGGTGATATGGTTTTTGGGACTTTTACGCAAGGAGAATGGTCTGAAAAATCTGCTATTCCGATGAAAGCCATTAAAGAAGAAGCAAAAGCAACCTTCGTTGGTGCTGCTAAAGATTCAACTCTGACGTTTGATTTACAAGACACTTTCGTAGATGAAAAATCTATTGAATTGGCAACTGGTAATAAAGATGGTTTGGTAGGCGAAGTTTTTTTCGTGATTGAAGACATTACTCGCACGGGTGCTGCGGAAATGAATCAAGCATTTTTTGATAAAATTTTGGGCGAAGGTAAGGTTTCTTCGGAAGAAGAATTCCGTGCGGAGGTTTCTGAAATTATTAAATCAAACTACAAGCGTGAATCAGAATATTTATTGAAAATTGATGCTGAAAAAGCATTATTGGAAAATGTTTCAATTGAATTGCCAGAACAATTTTTAAAAGATTGGTTAGTAGAAATTAATCAAGGAAAATTTACTCCTGAGCAAATTGAAGCAGATTTTGAGAACGTGAAAAAAGATTTGCGTTGGACATTAATCAAAAATGAAATTGCTACTAAAAATGATATTAAAGTTGAATACGAGGAAGTTTTAGCAAAAACTAAAGAGATGATTCGTGGACAATTCGGTATGATGGGCGGTGGTGCTGGCAACGATATGGACGAGATGATTGACCGTATTGCTACAGGATATTTAACCGATAAAAACAAGCAAGATAACTTCAGAAAGATGTTTGATGAAGTTTTCACGGCTAAAATTTCAGATGCTATTGTTGCCAATATGAAAATTGAAACTAAAACGATTGACGTGGAAGAATTTAAGCAAATTGCGGATTCTTTAGTTTAGTTTTAATTCAGAAGACATTTGCTTTTTCTTGCTAAAATTTTATTGAATAATCTTTATAAAGTAGTTATATTTTGATATTAAATAGACCAAAAAAACCTGACAATCAGTTGATTATCAGGTTTTTTTTTTGGTTAAGACTCAAGGAAAAATTATCTCACCATTTCAACCCAACCTTTCAAATTCAAAGTGGCACTGTTAGGGTCTAAGGTCAGGAATTTTACTTCGCAATTATAGAAATATGAACCTGTGGGTAATGGATTTCCTGCGTTATCATTTCCATTCCATTCTAATTTCGGGCCTGCATATTCATAAACTTTTTGTCCCGCACGATTATAAACCGTAATGGTAACTGTCTGCACAAATCGTGGACATTTCATCGCTTGGAAAACATCATTTTTGCCATCTCCGTTTGGCGTAAAGATATTTGGTAAGGCAAAACTCGTACAATTATCCTTACATACTGCATTACTTCTTGCGCTTTCAGTTCCAAAACGATTAGTTGCCGTTACATAATAACAACCGATGTAAGAATCATTTTTCGTATGCGTAAACGTGGTTGCTGGCGGTTTTGGTGAAGTTACTTCGCCAATTTTCGTAAATTCACCGTCTTGTTTTGGTGAATAGAAAATGCTGTATTTTACAATTTCCTTATCACATTCCGCACCCGCAGTATTTTTATCTGCGGTTGACCACGTTAATTTATTATTGAATGAAGTCTCGTTACAATTATTTTCGTTTTTGTTGTATTCTGCGCAATCCAAGGCATCAATCAACAAAATAGGTGGACAAGGCACGATTTCACTTTTTGGTGTGGCACAAATTATCTGGGAGAAATTATACAATAAACTCGGCAGAATTTTTGGGTCGCCATACGTTCCAACGGTTTCTACTTTATAGCAATACGACGAATCAGGGTTCATTTTGGCAATGGCTAAACCATCGGCAGCGTAGGTGTCCGCTCCTGTATCTGTAAAGCTAAATGTACTCGTAACTGGCACATCCGCAATACGATTGAAAACCCCAGAACCTTGTTTTGTCTCACGATATACTCGGTGCGTTTGATTTTGATTATTCCACGGCACAGTTACTTGCCAGGATAGATTCACCACTTTAATATCTCCCGTTGCCGCCAAACGAACACTACTGGCCATATCAGTGGTATCCAAAGCAGATAATCCAGTGCTGTTGGTATAATAGAAAACCAAACGGTAACGATAAATATTATCAAGCGTATTCAAGGCTTTATCAGTGAAAAGCGTATCCAATTTTCCAGCGGATAAATCGGTATCAATATTCGGAGAAACCTGCGTGAAACCTGTTGCTCCCGTTTGTCCAGAGGCTCTGAATAAACGATATTGATATGGCCCTTTATATTGCGACTTATCTAAAGAAATTGGACGAGTCCATCTCACCGTTATTTCTCCCGTAGTGGCATTTGTTTTATCTACCGTAACATTCGTAATTACGGGACCTTGGAATGGCAAATTCGCACAGGCTTGGTCGGAAGTTACGCTGGTTGTTGTGTTTGTTCCGTTCGTGAATAATACGACCGTTCTGTAACTATAATCAATATTTCTGGTAAGATTATTATCGGTAAATGTTGTCGCATTTACGGGTACACGTCCTACTTCCACATAACCGGCACCGGCAGGAATACCAATGGTACAAGGAGGTGTTGGGATTGCATTACAACCTAATCTACGATAAATAATTATCACCGCCCCAGGATTCTGACAAGCATACGAATCCCAATTTAAAGTTACCGTTCTGTTGCCCGCATCTGGTACCGTTCTGAGATTTTTGATACGTGGAGCAATGATTTTTATCCGCCAGTTTTTACTATCCACTAAACTCGGAATACTTTTAGATAGCGGTAAATCTTGAACTTTAAATAAAATGTCGTAAGGTTCCTGCCGGATATGACTGCAACTGGTTTTCCAAACAAATCTTCCTGATGCAGGAGACGAAGGATTGGGTGCAGTTTGGGTAAAAGTGGCATAATCAGGAGAAATGAAAGTTGTTCCATCGGACAATCTATAAACGGCTCCCGTTGAAAACAAGCTCATATTGTCCAACCTTCCCGTTTTGGAAGGGGTATCGGCAGCTGTGATAGTTTGGTCAATAATTGTTCCTGCTTCTACGCAAATATCGTCTGGTACTTTTATTTTTGGAGCGGCATTATCAGCATCTTTTACCTCAATTTGCATATCCCGAACGGTAATTGAAATCAGTACACCATTCCGCCATTCTTCCACGGTAAAGGCACAGTTATAAAGCCCAACTTCCTGTGGAACATCCCAGATTAAATCACCCGAACGTTTATCAATCGTAAAAGAACTGGGTGCTGAAGCGACTTCATTTGGTTGCACAAAACCAACAATGGCTTGGCCTCGTTGTTTACAATCCTCTTGTTCTCCTCTACGACAAAGAATCAATTTATACGCTAAACTATCACCTTCAACGTCAATGGCGTTTGGATTATGAATAAATCTTTGACCCACAACCGCCGTTAAATCCACCGCAGGGTTTAATAAAATAGGGGTAGAGTTTTGTCCTAAACCCGCATTTACTTTTAAAATAGTTTCAACAAAAAATGTCACTTGTTGGGAATCCCCGGGGATATTTCTAACGTTAGCGTTTCTGTTGGGAATCGCAACCGTAATTCGATAATCTGATGGACCTGCATAAGTGTAAGTGGCCTTATAAATTCCTTTGGCAATCCCGTTTCCAAGATCTTCGCCTTGTCCATTTCCATTAATTCTTGGCGCTCTTATGATGACCCCTAATCCGTCGCCAAAACAAAAATACGCTTCTTTTTGGTCAGTCCAAGCTCTTACCCCAGCGGGAGTATTGTCGCAGTAAATGGTTAAGGTAAATTCGTAAGTCAGAGAAGTAGTAGAGATTCGTTTAATCGAAATTTCTCCACCTCTCATGTGCGTAGCGAAAGATTTAGTAGTCATTAGGCTCAAACAGATACCCAAAACAAGCGTATATAGTATTCGTAATTTCATTTGATTTTTTATAAAAAGGTCAGGCTTTTGACCACAAGTTAAAACAATATTTTTTTTTACCGACTAACAAAACAATATTTTAAAACATAAGGTTGAAAATAAGTTAACAAAGGCAAATTATTGATAAATCGTAATTTTCAGCTAATGTTGATTTTATTGTAAAAAAACGTAAAAACACTGTAAATAATTGCTAAAATGTGATAGATTATTTGAAAGGCAAAGGTTTGAGTAGTAGTTTTGGGTTAATTATTGTTTTTAATGATTAGTGAAGAGTAATTAGAAATTTTAAATTGAATCTAAGATATTTCATATCAATTTTTAAAATTTTCTGTCTCTGTCTTTAAATAATTATTAATAAATTCAAATAGTAAAACTAAAACAAATACAAGATGTCTTGGGTAACAAAAACATTATCAAGTTCGCTGGGTAGAAAACTCATCATGGCAGTTACGGGGCTTTCACTGATTATTTTTTTATTGGTGCATTGCGGAATTAATTCAACGATTTTCTTTAATGACGGTGGCGAAACCTTTAATTCAGCCGCCGAGTTCATGGGTGGTAATTGGGTAATCAGAACTGCCGAAGTTGGATTGATGGCAGGTTTTATTATCCATATTGTGGATGGCTTGATGCTTTGGAAGTCAAATTCTGAAAAAAGACCTGTGAAATATGCCATCGTAAAAGGAGAAGCTAATTCATCGTGGGCATCACGGTCAATGGGGATTTTGGGTTCGTTGTTGTTGATTTTCTTAGTAATTCACTTACGTCACTTTTGGATAACGAGTCGTTTTACGGATGAAATTACAGGAGGACACACAACACTATTTGCAGAAATGAAAATGGTATTTGCTAATCCAATTCCTGTATTAATTTATGTGGTTGGTTGTATTTCATTGGCATATCACTTGTCGCATGGTTTTCAGAGTTCATTCCAAACAATGGGTTGGAATCATCCAAAATATACGCCATTCGTAAAGTCAGTAGGTTTTGGGTTTTCAATTTTGATTCCATTGATTTTTGCGTCAATGCCAATCTCGATGTATTTTGGCTGGATACAGTAATAATTTTGATATTTGAGTTGTTAATTTTTGAATTAAATCGCTTTTCTATGATTCAAATATTAATGCTCATCGTGTCAAATGTAATAATATTTTAGTGAAATAGGAGTGTTATTTTTTGACTCATAAACCAAAAAAATCAACTCACAACTCGCTCATTTACTTAACAAATACCAAGTTTATGTCAACTATATTAGATGCTAAAATACCAAGTGGACCAATTGGTGAGAAATGGACAGATTTCAAATCTCATGTTCCTTTGGTAAACCCCGCTAATAAGCGGAATATTGAAGTTATTGTGGTAGGTACTGGCTTGGCTGGTGCTTCGGCAGCAGCTTCTTTAGCAGAATTAGGATACAAAGTCAAAGCATTTTGTTTCCAAGATTCACCCCGTAGAGCCCACTCAATTGCGGCTCAGGGCGGAATCAATGCTGCCAAAAATTACCAAAATGATGGTGATTCAGTTTTTCGTCTTTTCTATGATACCATCAAAGGAGGAGACTATCGTTCGAGAGAAGGAAATGTTCACCGTTTGGCAGAAGTATCAGGAGCAATCATCGACCAATGCGTGGCTCAGGGCGTACCTTTTGCACGTGAATATGGTGGATTATTGTCGAACCGTTCTTTCGGTGGTACACAAGTTCAACGGACATTTTATGCCGCAGGACAAACTGGACAGCAATTGTTGTTGGGAGCGTATTCTGCTTTACAACGCCAAATTGGTTTAGGAAATGTAACGATGATGACTCGCCACGAAATGATGGACGTAGTAACGATTGACGGTAAAGCCCGTGGAATTATTGCTCGTGATTTGATTTCTGGTAAATTAGAACGTCATTTTGGACACGCTGTCTTGTTGTGTACGGGTGGATACGGAAACGTATTCTATCTTTCTACCAATGCAATGGGGTCTAACGTAACGGCAGCTTGGAAGGCACACCGCAAGGGAGCATTCTTTGCAAATCCATGTTATACGCAAATTCACCCAACTTGTATTCCTGTTTCAGGCGACCACCAATCGAAATTGACTTTGATGTCAGAATCATTGAGAAATGATGGTCGTATTTGGGTTCCGAAGAAACAAAATGATACTCGTTTATCCATTGATATTCCAGAAGAAGAGAGAGATTACTATTTGGAACGTCGTTATCCTGCCTTTGGTAATTTAGTGCCCCGTGATATTGCTTCTCGTGCCGCCAAAGAGCGTTGTGATGCAGGTTATGGGGTAGGAACTTCCAAAATGGCCGTATATCTTGATTTTGCCGAAGCTATTTTGCGTTATGGAAAAGGTGAAGCCAACAAACAAGGTATTCAAAATGCCTCAGACGAAGACTTGCAAGCGATGGGTAAGGCTGTGGTGAAAGAAAAATACGGTAACTTGTTTGATATGTACAAGCAAATTACTGGCGAAGACCCTTACACTTTACCAATGCGTATTTATCCAGCGGTTCATTATACAATGGGTGGACTTTGGGTTGATTATAACTTAATGACAACCGTTCCAGGACTTTATGCTTTGGGCGAAGCAAATTTCTCTGACCACGGTGCAAACCGTTTGGGAGCGTCGGCTTTGATGCAAGGTTTGGCAGATGGTTATTTCGTTTTGCCATACACGATTGGCGCATATTTAGCCAGTGATATTCGGACAAAAGCAATTCCAACGGATGCTTCTGAATTTGTGGAAGCTGAGAAAGCAGTTCAAGAGCGTATCAATAAAATGATGGCTATCAAAGGCACTAAATCAGTTGATTATTTCCACAAAAAGTTAGGTAAAATCATGTGGAATGAATGCGGAATGTCTCGTAATGAAGTTGGTTTGAAAGAAGCAATTGTTGAGATTAGAGGCTTGATAAAAGAGTTTTGGTCAGATGTTAGAATTCCAGGCGATACAGATGACTTTAATCCAGAATTAGAGAAAGCAGGCCGTGTGGCTGATTTCTTGGAATTAGGAGAATTAATGTGTGTTGATGCTTTGAACCGTAATGAATCATGTGGAGGTCACTTTCGTGAAGAGTTCCAAACTGAAGACGGTGAAGCCTTGCGTGATGATGAAAATTACGCCTACGTTGCCGCTTGGGAATTCAAGGGACAGTCGGAATTCGAATTACACAAAGAAGAATTGGTTTACGAAAATATCAAAATCGCTCAAAGATCTTACAAATAATGGAAGGAAATATGAATTTGTCTTTAAAAGTTTGGAGACAGAAAAATGCAAACTCGGAAGGTAATTTCCAGAACTACGACGTTCAAGGTATTTCAGAAGACATGTCTTTCTTAGAGATGTTTGATGTTTTGAACGAACGTCTTATCAACGAAGGCGAATCGCCCGTTGCTTTCGATCACGACTGCCGTGAAGGCATTTGTGGAATGTGCTCGATGTATATTAACGGTGAACCTCACGGACCCAACAAAGGCGTTACGACGTGCCAGTTGCACATGAGATCATTCAAAAGTGGTGATACCATCACAGTTGAACCGTGGAGAGCAAAAGCTTTTCCAGTGGTGAAAGATTTAGCCGTAAACCGTTCAGCTTTCGACCGCATTATTGCGGCGGGTGGTTATGTTTCGGTAAATACAGGTAACGCACAGGATGCTAACTCATTACCAATTCCAAAAGATAACGCTGATGATGCTTTTATGGCAGCGGCTTGTATCGGTTGCGGTGCTTGCGTGGCGGCTTGCGTAAATTCTTCGGCGATGTTGTTTACTTCAGCAAAAATTTCTCAATTAGCTTTATTGCCACAGGGACAAGCAGAACGTAGTATGCGTGCCGAGAAAATGGTTGCTCAGATGGATACAGAAGGTTTTGGTGCTTGTAGTGTTACGGGTGCTTGCGAGGCAGAATGTCCCAAAGGAATATCTTTGGAGAATATCGCTCGTATGAACCGTGAATATTATGGTGCTGTACTTTCTTCTAAATAAAGTTTAGAAATTATATTAAAAAGCCGTTTCAGGAGACTGAGACGGCTTTTTGAGTTTATAGTTAAACATTAACAAACCTTTAACAAAACCAAAATAATACTTTGCGTAATTTTCTGTTCTAATGTACAAATCACATTTATAATAACAAGAACATGAAAAAATATATGATTGCCGTTTTGATGGTTATGGCAACTATTGTTTCGGTGAATGCACAGTACGAGAATCAAGATTATGCGTATAACGATGATAGATATTATTACGACAATGACTTTGACTGGCATTGGGATATTCGGGTGAAAATCAGTAATGGAATTCAGCGGGGATTGCTTACTCAAAACGAATCGAACAGATTGTATGGCGTTTTGGAAGATGTAGAACGAAAAGAATATGCTTATCAAGCGGACGGACTTTTTAGCGGTTGGGAACAACAAGAAATCTGGAATGATGTCATTTATCTAAATCAACGCTTGGGCATTGAACTGAACGATTATGACCGTAATTTCTACGGTTTTGATGTCTATGGGTACGACCGTCGTGGATATAATCGTTGGTTTTATCAAGGTGGATATGACTTTTTTAGATTCGATAAAAGAGGTTTTGGTAGCATAAGATTGGGATACGTTCCTCGCCCAAATTATAATGGTTGGTATAGAAATAATAAAAATCGTATTGCCCAAAAATATTATTCTGATAGAAGATTTAATGAAAATAGAGGCAATAATCAAATAGGAAACCATGATAATAGAAATTATGGAAGCCAGTCAAGAGGAAATGCAGATTATAGTAGAAATTCACAAGGCAATTATGGTGGAAATAGAAACGATAGAATAGAAAATCCCAATGATCGCCCCAATAATAGGGGAGGTGGCTATTCACAAGGAAATGGCGGTGGCAGACCCGAAAGAGTTGAACCCAATAATAATGGCGGGGGAAACTCACAAGGAAATGGTGGTGGCAGACCTGAAAGAAAAGGACCCAATAATCGTTCGGATAATGGCAATCGTGGTGGTGGTAATCGTCGTTCAGAAACTCCCCTAAGTGGCGGAAATGATGGAGGACAAAGTGGACAAAGAGGTCCTCGATAAAAAGAAGCGTAGTAAGAAAATTTCTTACTACGCTTCTTTTTATCACGGCTTTAGTCTTAACTGCCTGTTATTTAAATATTTAAGCAATCCAAAAACATGTATCTTTTTAATATCAGCGGTATTTGCTGTACTCACGGTTACCGTATCTCCAGCATTAATTTGTACGATGCTGTCGGTCGTTGGGATTGTCCCACAACCCCACGTAGCGGTGGTATGCCAATCGCCCGACATGACGCTTTCTTCGACCGTTACACCCGCAACACAATCGTTTTTCACGATTTTGAAATTATCGTTTATGGTACCAGTCGAGGTTAAAAACTTAGCATCAATTTCATTGGTTTTAAATGTCAAAATCATCGAACCCCAGAGAGTATTGAACGACTGCGGCAAGGCATTATGAGGATAGCTATCAGCCGTTACCACCACTCCCCCTTGTCCAGAATTACCACAAACCGCATAGACCGTCCCAATTCCATTCACTGAACTTTTTGTGTAATAAGGTGAAACATTTCCCAAAGTATTATTTATTTTCATGCCTTCCGTCAAAGTATTTTCAATGCCGTAATGTTTATTCAATAAATAGGAACGCTCATAAACATGACTGTGACCCGAAAGCACCAAATCAACGTGATAGGATTCAAGTAAAGGAGCATAATACTGTCGCATATTCACCATTCCAAATTCTGTATCACTGTCATGCGTTCCTTTTGAATAGGGCGGATGATGAAAATAACAAACCGTCCATCTTTTTGTATTAGCAATTAAATCATCTCGCAACCACGTGTACATAGGATTATTGACCGCATCAATCGAATTGCTATTGGTAACAACGCCATAACTATCCAACACAATGAAATGTACATTGCCATAATTGTATGAATAATATCTTTTTGTCGTGGAAGAAACCCCGCCCAATTCAGCATTTTGAGGCGTTGTGAAGGCACTAAAATACTCAAAATTGGTTGGGTAAGGTAAGGTAATAGGTGGAAAAGTGTTGCCCACGTCGGCATAGTCATGATTTCCAACAGATGGAAAAATGGGCGTATTCTTAAGGATATTTGGATAAGTATTAAATACCCTTGAAGTATATTCACTGGGAGTACCTGAACCATAGGCATTATCGCCAAGCCAAAGCCAAAAATCTACCTTTCCATTGGGCAAATTTGCGGCTGCATAGGTTGAATATGCGTTCCTAACATTTACTTGGTCAGCATTACCCGTGCCAAAATCACCCGTAACCCAAGCCGTAAAATCAGTAGTTGTTCCTGCGGACAAAGCGGTTTTGAAAAAAGTTTGAGCATCACTGGGAATATTGTCAGTGGTTGTACCTATTTGATAAAAATATTTTGTGTCTTGGGTAAGTCCTGTAACGGAAATTTCGTGTTCTGTGCTTATCGTTGTATTGCTTAATGAACTGCCATAACTCATGGTTAATCCATACGCAACTTTGCTATCAGTTGCCGTAGCGGTTTGCCATCTCACGACCACTCTATTCGTTCCAAGCATTTGTAAATAGGGGCCTCTTGTTACGGTAGGAGGAATGGTCTTTTTCTTCAAAAAATTTACATCATTAGTCTCAATTGGCAATTTTGAGATTCTGTTTCTAATGTAATTAGAAATAGCAGTTTGTTGCGATAATAAGTCATTTCCATAAATTTTTACGGGTAAACTATTCTTCCCAAAACATAAAGTTGATAACAAGATTGTCCAGATTAATATAAATGTCTTCATAAAAATTTTGATTTGAAAATAGTAATAAATAACCAAGACTAATGTATCTTTATGAAGAAAACGAGATGGTAAATATTTGATAATCAGTAATTTGATAAATTACTTCGTTGAATAAAATAATGATTATTTCAATAATCTATTCTTATTTGTCGGAAGATGTTTCGCGTAAATTCGAGCATTAAAATTAGGAATAAAAATTGAAAATCGAATAAGAAAAATAATAATGTATGATTTATACGTCACTATGCTTATCTGTCTGTTCACACGAATATTTTTTTTTAACAATCGTTAATAATTATATAGCTTTGATTTAAATTTTAAAAACATCAACAATGGCAAAATATTCATTATCAATCAACGGACAATCTAAAATGGTGGACGTTGAAGAAGATACCCCTCTTTTGTGGGTGCTCCGTGACACCTTAGAACTTACGGGAACAAAATATGGCTGTGGAATGGCTCAATGTGGAGCTTGCACAGTGCATTTGAATGGCGTTGCAACTCGTTCATGTGTATTGCCAGTTTCAGTAATTGGCAAATCCAAAATTACGACCATTGAAGGTCTTTCTGCCAATGGAACGCACCCCGTTCAGAAGGCTTGGAATGAGATTGATGTGCCTCAATGTGGATATTGTCAAGCAGGACAAATGATGACGGCGGCGGCTTTTTTGAAGGAAAATAAGAACCCAACCGATGCTGACATTGAAACGGCAATGTCAGGTAATATTTGTCGTTGTGGAACCTATCACCGTATTCATGATGCGGTGAAATTAGCAGCAAAATCATCGAAATAAATCCTTTAATACGAACATACGAACATGGAAAATATAAAAAATAATAGCCGTAGAAATTTCCTAAAAAACTCCCTAATGGCAAGTGGAGGTTTGATTTTGGGCTTTAATTGGTTAAATAATGAAGCAGTTGCCGCCAATATCATCGAACAAGCAACCCTTGAAAATATCACTTCAAATGCCTTTCTTTCGATTGCTCCAAATGGAATAATTACCATTTTTTCACCCAATCCAGAAATTGGTCAAGGCATAAAAACTGCCTTTGCGGTGATTGTGGCGGAGGAATTGGATGCAGATTGGAAAAATGTCGTGGTAAAACAGGCTCATTTAGATGCCAAAAAATACGAAAGACAATTGACGGGTGGGAGTGGAGCAATCAAACATTCTTGGGAACGCCTACGCAAAGCGGGTGCAACTGCTAAACAATTACTGGTAGAAGCAGCGGCTCAGAAATGGTCGGTAGATGCTTCCACTTGTAAGACTGAAAATAGCTTTGTAATTTCTTCCACGGGGCAAAAATTATCTTACGGAGAATTATCCGAAGTGGCTTCAAAATTGCCAATTCCTAAAGATATAAAATTAAAGAAAACCGAGGACTTTAAACTGATTGGAAAAACCACAAAAAGTGCTGATAATCATGATGTAATTACGGGAAAACCCGTTTACGGAATTGATTTCAAAACGGAGGGAATGTTGTACGCTCAAATTCAACGTCCACCAGCTTTTGGTCTAAAATTAAAATCTTTTGATGCTTCAGAAGCCAAGAAAATACCGGGCATTATTGATGTGGTTTCATTTGGGAATAAAGTGGCGGTTGTGGGTAAATCCACTTGGCAAATTATGAAGGCTCGTAAAGCCTTGAAAATTGATTGGGAAAAAGAAAAAGACCTCGAAAGTGATTCCGACCATAACCGTATTTTTACGGAAATGATGGAAGGAAATAAAGCCGAAGTCAGACGGAAAGATGGCGATGTTGAAAAAGCATTTAGTGAAGCCTATAAAGTGATTCAGGCCGATTATCAATGTCCTTTTTTACCGCATAATCCGATGGAACCCATGAATTTCTTTGCGGATGTGAAAGAGAAAAGTGTACGTTTGGCTGGTCCAACCCAAACACCACAAAATGCCGTTGACCAAGTTGCTAAATTATTGAATATTCCTGCGGCAAATATCACCTTGGAATTGACCAAAATGGGCGGAGGTTTTGGCAGAAGATTGAATAATGATTATGCCTTAGAAGCTGCTGAATTATCAAGCATTATCAAAGCGCCCGTAAAAGTAATGTGGACTCGTGAAGACGATATGAGCGGTGGAATTTATCGACCTGCCGTACGTTATCGCTTTAAAGCTGCCGTTGATAAAGCGGGAAATATGACAGGATTTATGTTGCGAGGCGTGAGTATGAATGCGGGTAATTCAACCCGACAAGATAATTTTCCAGTAGGAGCAGTTGAAAATGTTTTGATTGATTC